>JAJYJR010000052.1 GCA_021789355.1 Chloroflexota bacterium
CCTCCTTCTCTGCGGGCGTCTTGCAGGACACCCCGAACCTTGCCAGAGGCAAGGCCTCAGATGGCGGACCACCGCCCTACTTCAACAAATCGGGGGACAACCTCTGATCGCCTCCGTGAACGGTCAGAGTTACATGCTCGACGAACTCGGCTCAGGGCTCGGGCACTTCGCGGTCGCTCTGGTGAACCTCTCAGGTGCTGACGCGCCGACGTGGGTCCTTGTCGATGAGCCGGAGAATGGGCTTCACCCAACACTTCAGCTCGAGTTCGTGAGCCTGCCAGAGCGGCTCGCCACCGAAGGCGTTGTGCTCGCTACCCACAGTTACGGCCTGGCCCGTCGGGTGGCTGACCATGTCTACGTCGTAGAGCAGGACCAACCGAAGCACCGATCGGTCGTCAGAGACCATCGTGAGATGGCGTCTCTTGCCGAGTTCCTTGGCGAACTCGGGTTCTCCGGCTACCGTGATCTCGGAGTCGACCGTATCGTTCTTGTCGAAGGCCCCACTGATGCGCACGTCGTCGACGAAATCCGGCGCACGCTAGGTTTGCACGGGAATGCCGTCCTGCTACCGATGGGCGGAAGCGATCTCATCAATCGGGACGCAGAAGCCGGACTGCGGGAGATCACGCGTCTGTCAGAACAGGTGTATGCGGTAATCGACTCGGAGCGCTCTTCAGCAAACGAGCCACTGTCACGCGAGCGTCAGGCGTTCGTCGACGCGTGCGGTCGGGTCGGAGTCGAGTGCCACGTGCTCGCTCGCCGAGCAACCGAGAACTACTTCCCTGACCGAGCCGTCAAACGCGTGCTGGGTTCAGACGCCATGGCGCTCGAAGCGTATACGCCGCTCGGGCGCCGCTGGAATAAGCGCGAGAACCGAAGGATCGCACGCGAGATGAGCCGGTCCGAGATAGCCGACACCGATCTTGGCCAGATTCTCCAACGGGTCTTCAGAAGCGACCCCTAGCGTGTTGGGTCAGCAGCGTACGGAGATTGTGGCGCTTCCGTTGTTGGGATGGCGATGGTAAGCTGCTGGGCGCCGCTCCTCCGGGTCCGGCATCCCGAGCGGGAGTAACTCAGTTGGCAGAGTGTCTGCTTCCCAAGCAGAATGTCGCGGGTTCGAGTCCCGTCTCCCGCTCCAAACCCCCTTCCTGACCGAGCTTCGGCCTGATTCCGCGCTCCTCAAGCCGAAGAACGGTCGGAAAGGTGTCGTCCGGAGGGGTTGACCGGACGTCGGTTTCGCCGGGGATCCGGCATCGAGCGGGCCCGAGACATTCTGCCCGGTGGGAGCTGCCGTTCCCCGGGGCAATCTGCCTGACCGGCCTGCCGATCCCGACCGCCGGGAGGGCCGAAGTGCGCGGCATGGACGCTGCGTGGCGGGTCCCGGCGAAGGATCATCCGCGATGGCCTTCCCCGCCAACGGCCAGCCCCACCTCCGCCCGGGCGCGATCGAGCGCAACCCCTCGGTCGCCGAGGTCGACCCGGCGCTCCGGCTCGACGAGCTGTGGGCCGAGTTCCTCGACGCCTCGGCCTCGATCATCAACGACGTCACCGCTGGCGTCTACGCCTACGACTGGGGCCGCTTCCGCGCCTGGCTCGACGGGGCCGGGGCAGGGCCGGTCCTGGCTGCGATCAGCCGCCAGGTCCTCGTCGACTACATCGCCGAGCTCATGACCCGCCCGAAGGCCAAGGGCACGGGCACGCTGTCGCGCCACTCCGTCCAGCACTACGTCCGGCCCGTCCGGACGTTCCTGCGCTGGTGCGTCGGCGAGGGCTACTACCCGGCCGATCCCTTCGCCGGGCCGCGCGGGATCATGCCCCACCTCGGGCCGCGCATCCTCAAGACCGCGACGGCCCAGGATCTGCCGATCCTGCTCGAGGGGACCGACGAGGCCAAGGCGCGCAACCCCCTCGAGCGGGCGACCCGTGTCCGCGACCGCCTCATCGTGCTGCTCGGCGCGGACACCGGCCTGCGGACCGGCGAGGTCTGCCGGCTGCGGATCAGGGACGTCCAGCTCGACGGGGGCTACCTCGAGGTCCACGAGTCGAAGTGGGACAACGAGCGGATCGTGCCCATCAGCCCCGAGGTCCGCGCCGCCGTCCGGCGCTACCTCCGCCGCGGTCGGAGCGTCCTCACCCGCCGCGAGGGCGACGCCGTCGCGCCCGACGAGCCGCTCTTCCTCGGCCGGCTCGCGGAGCCGCTCACCGAGAACGGCCTCTACCAGGCCCTGTGCCGGGCGTACGCGCGCGGCGGCGGCACGGGGCGCTTCGGGCTTCACCGCCTGCGCCACTTCTTCGGCAGCGAAGTCCAGCGCCGCGGGATGCAGCTGGGCATCGCCAAGGAGCTCATGGGCCACGAGGACATCAAGACGACCAACGGCTACACCCACGTGACGGTCGAGGAGGCGATGCTCGCGCACGCGAAGGCGACCCCGCTCCACGCCCTCCCGCCCGCGCGCCGCCGGCGGCTCGCGTAGCCGTCATCGCCGGGCGGCGATGCCGTCGCCGGCCTGCTCTCCATTCCGAGCGCGCTGCTCCGGCTCGTCGCGGAGCCCACCGAGGGGCGCGCGGGGGCTCGCTCCAGTTGTGGCGATCAGGGTTCGCGGAGAACCAGTCTGCCGGCCATCGCGGTCCGTAGGCAGGGACCCGTCTTGGTCGACCAGACCTCGGCGGCGGGGTCGCTCGGGCGCCGGGCAAGCGGGTGCACCTCGGCGGTGCTGCTCGGGTCGCGCGGCCGGCGAGGTCCGGGCTATTCGGGCACGATGAGCGCCAGGGCCCGGATGGCGGAGGCTGAGGCGCCTCGGATCGGCAGCGGGAGAGCCACGAACTCAACCCGCGCCTCGGGGATCGCCTCGAGGTTGGCCAGGTTCTCGATGATCGGGATGCCGGCGCCGAGCAGGCGCCGGTGACCCTCGAAGGTGTTGGCTGAGAGGTTCGTCTGGTCGACGCGGTCCGGGTCCGGGCATTCGACGCCGAGGACCCGGATGTGACGTTCGAGCAGGAGGTCAATCGAGCTCGTTGTAAGGTGGGGCCAGGGTCGGACCATGTACTCGCCGTGGATCATGGATCGAACCCCCATGTGCCGGCCCGGGCATCCGGCCGAGCTTGTCGGGACCTGCTTGCTCCTCGCCTCGGATGCCGGATCCTTCATCAGCGGCCAGACGATCTGCGTGGACGGTGGTTTCACCGCCGGCAGTCGTTGGAACGTGTCCCCCTACACCGGCCTCAAGACGTACCAGGAGAAGTTCGCGACGAAGGGCTGACAGAGCACGCGGTCAGCCGGGGAGGCAGCTCTCGACGAGAACGGGCGCAGCCGGATGCGGTTGGGCAAGGACCCCGCCGCAACGCCGACAAGGCGCCGCGCGAACCCAGCCAGCCGCTTCGCCATTTAGAGCCTGCTCTTAGGCGAAGAGGGCGGCGAGGCCCTTCTGATCGAGGTTCGCTCCGAGCCCGAGCGCCAGGGCGACCCGCGCCTTCGTTGGCGCGAGGGGACCGGCGAGGATGGCCCCGCTACGCTCCCACTCGATGCCACCGCCGGCGTAGCCGTAGATCGGCTCGGGCATTCCGGCGATGCAGCGAGAGCCCAGAACGACCGGGACGCCGCCCGCCATCGCCGCCTCGCACTCCCGCAGGAGAGCCGGCCGCGTCTGCCCGACGCTCGCCGCCGCGACGACGATGCCGACCGCACCCGCCGCCAGCGCAGCCCGCACCTCGAAGCCGTCCCCCTCCAGGACCGCCGTGACCAGGGGGATCGGAAGAGCCGCCCGGTCCGTTGCGACGTGCCGGCGCACCCCCCGCCGGCGATCGAGGATCACGTGGTTGCCGTCGACAACTGTGCCCAGACGTCCGGAGTGCGGGCTCGCGAAGGCATCGACCCCGCTGCTCGCCACCTTCAGCGCGTCGTCAGCGGCGTGGAGGACGCCGTGCATGGCAACGACGACTCCGAAGTCCCGCAACTCCGCTGATGCGGCCGCCGCGATTGCGTCGTGGATGTTCGCCGCACCGTCGTAGTCGCGATCGTCGAGGTTCCTCATCGCACCCGTGATGACGACGGGCTTCGGAGCGTCGAGGAGCAGATCCAGAGCGAACGAGGTCTCCTCGATCGTGTCGGTACCCTGGACAACGACCGCCCCGATCGTCTGCGCGTCCGCGAGCTCTCGACGGATGGTGCTGGCGATGCCGAAGACGTCGGCGAAGGAAAGGTGCATCGAGGGCAGGGAGCCCCACTCCACGATCCGAACGTCCTGGATCGGCGAGTCGCGGGACACCAGCCCAAGCAGCTCGGCGCCACTTGCGGCCGGCAGCACGCCCTCTGGCGTGCGGCGCATGCCAATGGTGCCCCCCGTATAGACGACGGCGACGCGTGGCATGCTCACCTCCAACTAGAGGATCCTGGTATCGAAGGACTCGTCGGCGCATGAACCTGGGCCGGCCGGCTCTCGGCGGTCGGAGGCAAGGCTTTGCCACACGGACCGTCGGACCCTCGGCGGCCCGTGCCGTCATCGACGCGGTCCGACGAGCCTGTCTCGTGTCTCTTCCACGTGCCGCTCGAAAGCCCGGCCGGCGAACGCCGCGTCGCCGGCCTCGAGTGCGCGAAGCAGCTGGAGATGCTGACCGGAGATATCGGCCCCGGCCTCGTGAAGCCGCTCCTCGTCGGACCGGAGCAGGACCCGCAGCTCCGTGACATAACGAACGAACACCTCATGGAGGCGCCCGTTGCCGGTCGCCAGCACTACCGCTTCGTGGAAGCGGTAGTCGGCCTCGCTGATCGCGGCCTCGTCACCGTCACGGCACGCGTCGGCCAGTCTGCGCACGGCCGCATCGAGGTCCCGGACCGTCGATTGGTGCCCTTGCTCGACGATGAGCCTGGCGGCACGGCCCTCGATTCCGGCACGGAGATCGAGCAGGTCGACAACGTCACTCGCTTCGAGTTGGACAACGTAGGTTCCACGGCGCGGAATGTCATGAAGCAGCCCTTCCCGAGCGAGCTGCTTGAACGCATCGCGCACGGGACCACGGCTGACCCCGAGGTCCTCGGCAACCTGCGACTCGATGATCCGATCGCCGGCTGCCAACTCGCCCGCCACGATCCGGGCACGCAACCAAGCGGCCGTGCGGTCCGCAAGTAGATCCTGATCGATTCCGCCTCGACCGTCGGGCGGCGACATCATGGGACCTTCGCGTAATCCTTCCTCACGAGCCCCGATCTCTCGACCCTGGACCGCGGAACCGGCCATGCCGCCACCTCCGGCCGTTCGGGGATGCAGGCAGTGCACAGAGCGCGACATCCCCGTAAACTGTTGACAGTCTACGCTAGGATGCAAGGCGAGCTCCGGTGTCGCAAGCGGGCCGAACCGGCTGCTACGCGTCCCGGCGAGATCGAGGAGGACGTCCCATGTCCAGCGGACAGGCGACCAGGCACGATGAGCCCGCCGGCCTCATGAGCGGGGCCGTCGCGTTCTGGGGTGACTTCATCGCGGCCATCACCAACGTGGCACCCTCGACCGCCATCGCCCTGACGCTCGGCGCCATCGTCAGCTTCGTGGGACTCTCGTCGCCCTCCGTCATGCTCCTGGTGGGCATCGCGATGCTCTGCATCGCGATCGCCTATGACCGGCTCAACTTCTGGGCGCCCTCGGCGGCCGCGCAGGCCGTGTGGGTCGCGCGGGCCATCCGGCCGGTCATCGGCGTCGGGCTCGGGATCATGATCATGATCGAGAGCGTCGTCTCGAACATCGCGAACTCGACCCTCTTCGGCCCCTACTTCCTCGGGATCGTCTCGCCGGACCAGGCGAGCAACGGCGGCCTGCAGTTCCTGGTGTCCGCCGTCGCCATGGTCATCGTCCTCGCCATCGCGATCGCCGGCATCCGGGCGGCCATCCGCTTCCAGACCTACGTCGTCTGGGTCGAGTACGCGATCATCCTGAGCTTCGCGCTCATCCTGCTGCAGGCGGAGCTCAGCGGACACCCGGGCTCGCAGGTTCCCAGCCTCGCCTGGCTCCTGCCGAACCAGGCGCCCGACTGGCAGTCGTTCGTGACCGCGGTCGCAATCGCCGTCTTCGCGTTCGGGGGCTGGGAGAGCGCGGTCTACCTCGCCGAGGAGCAGCAGGACGCGCATCGCCATCCCGGCCGGGCCGGTATCCTCGCGGCCGCGTTCTGCACCGTTTGGTTCGTATTCTTGTTCATGGTGATCGAGGCCATCGCACCCACCAAGGATCTCGTTGCCCATCAGGCAAACGTCATCGCCTACGCGGCATCGGTCGTCATGCCGGCACCCTGGCCCGACATCGTCTCGCTCGCGGTCCTCTCGTCCGTCGTCGCGGTGGTGCAGTCGCAGTTGCAGGTCTTCAGTCGCCTCGGCTTCGGGCTGGCCCGCGAGGGCCTGCTGCCGAAGAAGCTCTCGGAACTCTCCGGCTCGCGGACGCCGTGGGTCGGGCTCATCGTGGCGGCAGTGATCCCGGTCGTCATGCTCGGCGTCTACCTGGCGAACCAGTCCGCGGCACAAGTGCTGACTCTGGTCAGCGGCACGGCGGGAATCCTGTACCTCGCGATGTACGTCGTGGCGGCCCTCGCCTGCATGTGGTACTTCCGACGGACGCTTTCTCAGGGCGGGAGCCACCTCTTCTACGCAGGAATCCTGCCCGCGATCGGCGTGGTCATCCTGCTCGTCGCGCTTGGCGCTGCCATCCCGACCACCCCAGTCGGTACCCTGATCCCGGCCATCATCTTCGTCTTCGCCGGCATCCCGATCGCGTACTGGATCAAGGCGGCGACGCATAGCCCCTTCTTCGACCAGAAGCCATCGGTCGCCGCCGCGAGCGACTGGGGACCGGGCGCGGTCGCCGCCGAGGATGCAGGCTGAGATGGAGCGGCTTCGCGACAAGAAGGCGATCGTCACCGGCGGCGCCCGGGGGATCGGCGCCGGCATCGCAGCCGGCTTCGCGGCTGAGGGCGCCGACGTCGCCATCTTCGACGTCGTCCCGGAGACGGACGCCTCGGAGGTCCTCGCGGCGATCGCTGCGCCCGGCCGACGAGGCCTCTACCTCGAGGTCGACGTGAGCGACGAGGGCCAGGTCCATGACGGGGTCCGCCGCGTGCTCCAGACGTTCGGCCGGATCGACATCCTCCTCAACAACGCCGGCATCGTCCGCCAGGCGCCGGTCGCGGAGATGCCGGTCGAGGACTGGGACCGGGTCCTCGCTGTCAACCTCCGTGGCGTGTTCCTCTGCACCCGCTTCGTCCTGCCGGGGATGCTCGCTCAGGGCGGCGGCAGGATCATCAACATGGCGTCGCAGCTCGGCCAGATCGGCGGCGACACGATGGCCCACTACTGCGCCGCCAAGGCGGGGATGATCGGCTTCACCAAGTCGCTCGCGCGGGAGGTCTCCCGCCAGAACGTGCTGGTGAACGCGATGGCACCGGGTCCGATTGAAACCGCCATGCTCGCCTCGGAAACGGACGAGTGGACGAGGGCGAAGCTCGCCAGCCTGCCAATCGGCCGCTTCGGTGCCGTCTCCGAGGTCGTCCCGACGGCGGTCTTTCTCGCTTCGGACGAGTCGACCTACTACGTCGGACAGACGCTGGGCCCGAACGGCGGGGACGTCATGCTCTGAGAAGATCGGCACCCGTGAGAAAGGGCGTGGGGCGCGACGACCGGCTGCCGGCCCTCGCTCGCCCGTTGCCCTGGGATCCCTGATCGGCACGGTATCGGCAGAGGTCGAGACGATGGCGAAGGAGATCAGCTGCGCGATCGGCGTGCACGTCGATGCCGTGGCCGGCTGGCTCGGCTCCTACGGCGGCGAGGATTCGCCGTCCGACATCCAGCGCGGGATGTTCGCCGGCGAGGTGGGCATGCCCCGCCTGCTCAAGCTCTTCGAGCGAACGGGGCTCAGGACCACCTGGTTCATTCCGGGCCATTCGGTCGAGACGTTCCCCGACCAGACCGGGATGGTCGTCGCGGCCGGGCATGAGGTCGCAGCCCACGGCTACTCGCACGAGAACCCGGTGGCCATGACGGCGAGCCAGGAGGAGGACGTCCTCGCCCATTGCGTCGAGCTTATCGAGCGGGTCTCGGGACGCCGGCCTCGCGGCTACGTCGCCCCCTGGTGGGAGATGTCGAACGCGACCGGCGAGCTCCTGCTCCGCCACGGGTTCAGCTACGACAACAGCCAGATGTACAACGACTTCTCGCCCTTCTACGCCCGAGTGGGGGACACTTGGACGAAGGTCGACTACACCAAGCGCGCCGCCGAATGGATGAGGCCGCTGGTGCGCGGCCATGAGATCGACTTGGTCGAGATCGCCGCGAACTGGTACCTCGACGATCTGCCGCCGATGATGTTCATCAAGGCGAACCCGAACAGTCACGGCTTCGTGAACCCGCGTCACCTCGAGCAGATGTGGCGCGACGAGTTCGACTGGGTCTACCGGGAGTTCGACCACGCGGTCTTCCCGTTCACGATCCACCCGGACGTCAGCGGTCGACCCCAGGTTCTGCTCATGCTCGAGCGGATGATCGAGTACATCAGCGGCCACCCGGGTGTGCGCTGGCGCACCTTCGAGGAGATCGCCGACGACTTCCGGGGACGTGTACCGCTCGAGCCCGTGGCCGGGCCCTTGACAGCGCGCTGATGGCCCCCTTCGACTTGTCGGGCCGGGTGGCCCTGATCACCGGTGGGGCCTCGGGCATAGGGGCCGCGACGGCACGCGTCTTCGCTCGGGCCGGGGCGGACATCGCCATCCCGTACAACCCGAACCTCGAGCATCGAATCGATGACGTCGTCCGCGATGTCGAGGCGGCCGGACGGCGGATCATCACCGAGCCCGTGGACGTTCGTCGGACCGATCAGGTCGACGCGTTCACGGGCCGGACGATCGAGGTCTACGGTCGGCTCGACATCGTCCTTGCCAACGCGGGCGTGGCGCGCCTCGTGCCGGCCGAGCAGATCAGTGACGAGGCCTGGGACGAGGTCGTCGACGTCAACCTCAAGGGCGTCTGGCGGGCGTTCCGAGCCGCCATCCCGTACATGAAGAAGGCCCGCTACGGGCGGCTCCTCGCGACGACGTCGGTGTCGGGGGTGCCGAAGGCCTGGGAGAAGCACGCCCACTACACGGCCAGCAAGGGCGGCATCGTCGGTCTCTGCGCGACGCTGGCAGCCGAGCTCGGGCCGTTCGGGATCACGGTGAACTCCGTGGCCCCGGGCGTCGTCGAGACCCCGCAGGCGCTCGATCCGGTGAACTCGCTCGGCCCGGACCACATCCGCGAGTACATCGCCCGGATCCCGGTCGGGCGGATCGGGACGCCCGAGGACGTGGCCTACCTCTACCTGTACCTCGCCAGCGAGGAGGCCGGCTTCGTCAACGGCGCCGTCTTCACCATCGACGGCGGCGAGGGGATCGCGGGATCGGAATGAGGGCCGGGGGCGCCGCCGCCTACGACACTGGCCGTACGAGGGTCGTCGGGGTCATCGGCGGGATGGGGCCGCTCGCGACTGCCGATTTTTTCCGGCGTCTCGTCGATGCCACCGACGCGGCCACGGATCAGGAGCACCTGCACGTCCTCATCGACAGCGATCCGACCGTTCCCGACCGCACGGCCTTCCTCTTGCACGGCGGGCCAGACCCGGCGCCGATGCTGATCGCCATGGCGCGTCGTCTGGAGGCGGCGGGGGCCGATCTGCTCGTCATCGCCTGCAACACGGCCCACGCGGTGACGGCCCGCGTCGCGCCGGCCGTCAGGGTTCCGCTGCTCGACTGGACTGACGAGGCGGCGGCAGGGGTCGTCGCCGCGATGCCCGAGCTCTCAGACATCGGCCTTCTCGCAACCGACGGCACGCTTGCCGCCCGGCTCTACGACGCTGTCTTCGAGCCTCATGGGATCCGCGTTCTCGTACCCGACCCGCCGATGCAGCGGCGGGTCATGGCCGCGATCTACGGCGAGGGCGGCGTCAAGTCGGGTGGGGCCGGACTGGTACGGCACCGCGATGCGCTGCAGCAGGTCGCGGAAGCGCTGTGCGCGGCCGGTGCACAGGCCATCCTGCTCGGCTGCACCGAGCTGGGCGTCCTCGACGCAGCCTCGCCGGCGCCATGGCCCGTTCCGGCGTTCGACGCGGCCGAACTCGCGGCGCGTCGTGTCGTCGAACTCGCGGGCGGACGCCTGCGCGAGGCCCGTCCGGGCAATCGGGCATCAGAGCTAGCCTCGGCCACAGAGACACGGAGGATGCAGCGGTGACCTGGTCTCCTCAGCTGATCGATCTCACCCGACCCATGACGGAACAGACGATCATCGAGCTCGCGGGCAAGATGGTCGAGGGTGACTCTCCCTACAAGGTCTTCAAGCTTGAGTACCTGCGGGACTGGGAGCACGAGAACGGGACGGTTTGCCAGTGGACGCTCAACGACCACTTCGGGACCCATCTCGACGCCCCCTACCACATCGTGCGCGACCGGCCGGCGGTCGACGGCGTCGACATCAACCGACTGATCGGCGAGGCGGTCGTGGTCGACTGCAGCTTCGCGCACGGCCGGGGCATCACGGGCGAAGACTTCGAACGGGCACTGCCCAAGGTCCAGGCTGGTGACATCGTGCTCGTTTTCCAGGGCGAGCAGCCGGCCAGCCTCGACGAGTACATCAAGGTCCAGACGTACGTCGATCCCGACGGCGCGGAGTGGCTCGTCAAGAAGGGCGTCAAGTCGGTCGGCGTCGAGGCCTTCAGCTTCGAGCACTTCTACGAGGGCATCTTCGTTCACGACTACTACAACAAGGCCACGCCGCCCCCGCACTGGCCGGCCCACGCGATCTGCCTCTCCAGCGACGTCTACATCATCGAGGGCCTCGGGAACCTGGAGCGAGTCGTCGGCAAACGCGTCCGGTTCTCCGCCCTGCCGCTTCCGGTCCCTGGATCGAGCGGCTCGCCGGTCCGTGCGGTGGCCTGGGAGGAGTGACGGGCGCCCGGAACGGGGTCCGGGCTGCACGGACGTGACCTTGAGCGCAGGTCCGCCGATGCCGCCGCTGGACGCCCTGCGAGGGCTCGACACACCGGCCGTCCTCGTCGATCTCGACGTCGTCGCGTCCAACATCGCGGCGATGCAGGCGATCGCCAGAAGGGCCGGGGTCGCGCTCCGCCCACACGCGAAGACGCACAAGAGCGTGCGGATCGCTCGTCGGCAGCTCGAAGCGGGCGCGTCCGGCATCACCGTCGCCAAGGTCGCCGAGGCCGAGGCTTTTCGCGGCGCAGGGATCAGCGACATCTTCATCGCGTATCCGATCGTCGGCGAGGTCAAGTTGGCCAGACTCGCCCCACTGGTGGCGGACGGCGAGATCGTCCTCGCCGCGGACTCGGTGGAAGTGGCGGCCGGGTACAGCAGCCTCGCGGTTCGTGTCGGGCGGACCATCCCGGTCCTGCTCGAGATCGACTCGGGAATGCACCGCGTGGGCGTTGAAGCTCGCGCCGCCGGCGAGGCCGGGGTCGGGATCGCTCGGCTGCCCGGGCTCGAGCTCCGTGGCATCATGACCCACGCCGGGCACGCCCACGACGTCGCCACCGAGAGCGACGTGGCGGCGATCGCCCGTGACGAGATCCGATCGCTCCAGGCGGCCCGGGATGCCCTGGAGCTCGCGGGCATCGAGATCGCGGTCGTGTCTGCCGGCTCGACGATCACGGCCCCGTACCTGTCAGCGTCCGACGGCGTCACGGAGGTGCGGCCCGGCACCTACGTCTACAACGACTTCCGGACGCTCGAACTGTTCGCCTGCACCCCTTCGCAGATGGCCGCCTCGATGCTCGTGACGGTCGTCAGCCGGGGACCGGGCCGGGCCGTCGTGGACGCGGGCAACAAGACCCTGACCCTGACGCGAACCGAACAGCACGGCTACGGTCGGCTCCGGGGTCGGCCTCGGAGCCGCTTCACCCGCCTGTCCGAAGAGCATGGCGTCATCGAGCTCGCCCCGGAGGACGAGGACCTGCAGGTGGGTGATCTCGCGGAGGTGCTGCCGGTCCACGTGTGCGCCTGGATGGACCTGCAGCGAGAGGTCTACGGGACCCTGGACGGAAACGTGGGGGAGGTTATTCCGGTCGAGGCGATGCGCTCGAGCCGATAGGTGGCTCCGCGCGGGATCGATCGTCCGGCTGCTCTTGCGCGATGCTGGCGGGCGAGTCCGCGTCGGACAGGCGCTTCTCGTTGGGCACATTGGCACTCCATGGAAGTCTCGGCCGGGCTCCGAGCCTACGCCGCCCCCCGCTCACGCCGGTCCGTCCGATCCTCGTCCCACACCGGAGCGTCGATCCGGATCCGGTCGATCGCCTCAGTTGCCGCCCCGCCGACGAGGGCGTCGAGGTAGCGCATCGTCGTCTCGACCGACGAGTGACGAAGCAGCGCCTGGACCTGGACGATCGTGGCACCGCCGCGAAAGGCGAGGACCGCGCCTGTTGCCCGCAGGCAGTGCGGGCTGAACCGGTCGCCGATGATCCCGACGTCTCCGAGGCGGCTCCGGACGATGGCGTAGACGGGATACCGCGTCATCGGCGCGAGGGGGCTGGAGCCGGTCCGGCTACGCGCCGCGAGCAGAGCCCGGCTGTCGACGGGCAGGAAGACCGGATCGGACGGGCCGAGCCGCTGGCCGGTTGCCCGTTGGTACGCGAGCCGCCAGTTCTGGAGCGTGCGCCAGACGTCGTCGGGCAGGTCAAGGTGCGCGGGCTTGCGACCCTTCCCGACGAAACTGATGCGCATCCGACCGCTCGACTCGCTGAAGCGCCCCCAGCGCAGGGAGGCTGCCTCGCTCGTCCGCAGGCACAGCCGAACGAGAACGGTGATGAGCGCGTAGTCGCGCATCGCGGAGAGCCCGACGACGGGGTCGTCGAACTCCGAGGTTGTGGCTGTCAGGACCGTCTCGATCTGCGCCTTGGTCAGGGCCGGCGTCCGGGTCTCGGGCAACCGGCTCGGAAACGTGATGTGCTCAAACGGGTTCTCCTCGACGAGCTTGCGCTTGATCGCCATCTTGAAGAGGCGGCGGATCGTGAGCAGCTTGAGGTGCTGCGTGCCTTGGGCGTAACGGTCGATCGCGGCCGCGTATGCGAGCGCGTCGTCCTCGGTCGCCTCGAGCGGATCGACTCCCTCGCCGGCGCACCAGCGCAGGTAGCCCACGAGCTCCTGCGCGTACGACCGGGTCGACTGCTCGGTCCGGCAGCCGCGGACCAGGTCGTAGGCGAGCTCCCGGACGGCCTCGGGCGGCGTCCAGCTCAGGCGGCCCAGAACCTTCTCGAGGATTACCCTCCGGTCGAATGGTGTGTAGTCGAGCCTGGTGCCTTGGGCGTAGCGGGTCATGGCGGTATCTCCGGTTCGCGAAGGTCGGTGGTTGACTTCGTGGACCGGCCCGCCGGTGGCCCCCGCCCAGACCGTAGGGTGGAAGCACACTTGAAACTGTGTTGCGACGAGGCCGTCTTTCCCTGCCGGCTCCAGCGAGCGAGGCCGGCGCATATCCCGCGGACGACGGCGAACCAGGTCCGCCGGGAGGTTCAGCGGCGCCCCGCTGCTGTCAAGTAAGTCGGCCGTCTTTGGCGGAGAACCCCTGGAGAGCGGTCGGTTCGAGATCGATGAGGAGGGCGCGTCCGAGGCGGCGGACCTCGGCGAGGGTCGGCTCGATATGACCGCCTTCGATTCTGTGCAGCCTTCGCGGCGACAGGCGCGCGGCCCGAGAGAGCTCGATCGGCGGGACATTCCGCTCGAGCCGGGCCGCCTGGACCGCCGCCCCGACAGCGCGACCGATGCCACGGTCGCGGAGCCGCGGTGATCGCCGGCGGGGCGAGAACGTCGCGGAGTCGACGAGCCGGCCGATGGGCAGACCAAGCAGGTCACCCAGCATGGCGAGCGAGCCGAGTGGCGGATCGAGCACGCCCCGCTCCCAGCGCGAGAGGATCGACTGTGACGAGCCGAGCCGGGCCGCGAGGTCTGCCTGGCTCCACCCTCTGGCGACCCGATTGGCACGGAGCACCGTCCCGAGGCCACTCGGGCGCCGGTCGGGCGGGGCGCCGCGGGTGATGTCGACGCTACCCGTCAGCATCGAGATCGGTGAGGAGCTTCCGCAACTCTTCGCCGGTGAGCGACGTCTCGGGCGCGGCGAGGACTTCCCGGGCGATCCGGACCAGCGCTGCCGCTCGGCCGCCGAGGGTGGCGAGGACTTCCGCAAGGAGCGCATTCGCCCTGGCCTCGATCGCCACGTGGAGGCCGGCCCGCATCCGCTCCGAGCCACGGTCGGACGCGGTCCCCTCCTCGAGCTGCGCGAGCGAGTAAGGGGTGACGATCTGGTGCCAGGCTACGAGGTGCGTGGTCGCCGCCTCCCGGTCGCGTGCCGCGCCGGTTGTCATGCCGGCCTCGCCGAAGACGATGCGCTCCGCGGCCGCTCCGGCGAGGGCGACCCTGACAAGCCGGAGCTCCCGCTCGAGGGTCGGCTGGCCCCGCTCGATCGCGTCGGCCAGTTGGGTCTGTCCACCGAGCTCATGGCGATTGAGCTCGACTGCCACGACCGCATCGGCCCCGAAGAGTAGACGGGCCATCAGGGCGTGACCGGCTTCGTGGACTGCGTCGACGAAGCCTGGCTCGCGGACCCGAGTCTCGTCGGCGACCACGTAGCCCTCCGCGATGACGTCCTGCAGGAGATCCTGGCGCAGGGCGTCCGTGTGGTCGGGGAGCGAGCGGGTGCAGGCCTCCTCGACCGCGATCGCGAGCCCTGCGCCGCTCCAACCTCCGGTCCGATCCGCGATCGTGTCGAGGTCGAGCCGGCCATCGACCGCCAGGCCGGCGACCGCCCGCTCGAGGAGAGCCAGCCGTTCGGCCCTTGTCGGCAGTGAACACTCGAGACGCGGCGCGAGCCGGCCGGGCCGGGTGGCGGCTGACGATAGCGCATAGGCAGGGGCAGTGGTAAGCGCGACCGTGACCGGGCTCGCCTCGGGTCGGGACACGCCGTCGAGTGCCTCGCACAGCGCGGAGAGGGCGGCTTCGTCGGCCTCCTGTGCGATGCCGTTACCGATGATCGCCTCGGCCTCGTCAAGCACCACCACGGTCCGCCGGCCCGTGCGGCCCATCTCCAGGGACAGATGGGCGTACAGCTCGATGATTCGTTCGGCGTCGAGTGAGGAGGTCGGTGGCGCGACCACATCGGCCTCGACCTCGCTCGCGAACGCCCGGGCGAGGACCGTCTTGCCGACGCCCGGCGGGCCGGCGATGACGACGCCGCGGCCCAACCTGACACGCAAGGCCGCCAGATCCTCGGGCGGCCGGCGGAGCATCTCGGCGATGACCCGCAGGTACCGGATCGCGCGATCGTGTCCGATCACCTCGGCCCAGTCCGTGCGGCGGCCTGCGAACCGCCACGATTGGACCAGCCCGGCCATCGGCCGGTCAGGACGATCGGGCGATCGTCGCGTCCGCTCCTGGTGGGCCGTCATGGCGATCCCCGCCCGCCGCGAAGCGCGGCGGCCTCGCAGGTGATCCAGGCCCGGACCGCCGCCGGACCCGCCGCCCAGGCCGCCTGGAACGAGGGTTCGACGAGTGGAGTTCGACCTGCCATGAGCAGAGCGTGGTACCCGTCGGTCCAGACGATCACGCCCTCGTCATCGGCGTCGATCGTGGCCTCGGCGACGATGCCGGCCGCACGGAGCCGGTCGACCGTGGCGAGGATGTCCCGGCGGAAGGCGGCATCTACGTCGTGGTCCTCTTGCATGTCTCCGATCCAACCCGATTCGGCGGGCAGGGGTCGCGCCGCCGTTCCGCCCGTTCCGCATGTTCCGGGTCGGGCCGAAACGATCGACCCGGGGCGACCGGCGGATGCGCGACCGGATCGGTCCCCTATCGGACCAGGGCGGTCCCCGAGATGGACATCGCTTGACGACCCTCGCGTTCGCGCCCAACGTCCGCCATGGCAGACGACGAGTGGATGACGAGCGGCCACGTGGCGGCCAGGCTTGGAGTGACAAGGCAGACGGTCGATCGCTGGATCCGACTGGGGCGCCTGCGGGCGATCCGGATCGAAGTGGGCGTCGGGGCCCGGTACCGGATCCGCCGACGCGACTTCGAGGCATTCGTGCGCCGCTACGTCTCGGGCGAGTTCGACTGACGCCTCTCTCTTGACACACCCTTCCGCCGATTATCGGGGTCCCTGCCGTTCAGCAGCAGCGTGTCGCCGCAGGCTGGGATCCCGAGCATTCGACCGGCTCAGCGTCATTCTGGCATTCGACCGCCGACGCCAGAAACCCGCCGCCTACACCGCCGTGTGAGCGACGACCTGCCCTTGGCAAGCTACCGGCGCGGGCGGCCGTGAGGGCCGGGAGCGAGCCTGCCTGCTTTCACGTTGGGACATAGACAAACAGGCTGCTGACGAGGACCGGGCGGCCGGACTGTCGCGACCGTTGGAGGTGGGTTGGTGCGCGCGTACAAGGGCCCTCCGATGAACCCGATCTTGCGATGGCCGCAGGAAAGCAGGTGGCGGGTCAGCTCAACGGCCCCCCCGAAGTTGTCGGAGACCACGTAGCTGACGGAGGTGCTCTTCGGCGGTCGATTGGTGAACACAACACGGCGGTCATCTCCGAGGGCTGACAGCACGGTCGCCTCGTCGCGCCCGACAGCAGCATGGATCACACCATCGAGGCCCTGTCCGAGGAGCCGCGTCAGATGCCGACGTGTCTCGGCGACCTGATCTCCCGTGTTGCAGATCACGACGGTGTAGCCGGCACGGTCCGCCTCCTGCTCGATGCTCCTCGCGAGCTGCGGGTAGAAGGGGTTGGTGAAGTCGCTG
>JAJYJR010000749.1 GCA_021789355.1 Chloroflexota bacterium
CTGCCCCGAAGGCGAGCTCGCCGAGCAGGGCGACGTTGGTGTCCCGGTCGAGGAAGGCCGGCACGTCCAGCCGTCGCGCGAGCTCGGCCGCGATCGGGACGTCGCGGAACGAGGGGTGGGCATTGGGCGGATCGAGGATGACGCCCGTGAACGGGTCCACCGGGCCGATGGCCGAGATGCCGATCGCCGGCGGGGCGAGAAGGGCAGCCGGTGCTGCCGGTCCGACCGGGCGCGACATCACCTGCCGGAGCAGCGCCTCGGCCGTGTCGAGCACCGCGGCGGAGCCGCGCTCAGTGGCGGAGGGCGCCTCGGCCCGTGCCAGGATCGCGCCGTCCGGGGCCACGAGCGCAGCTCGCAGCCGGCTCGCACCCAGGTCGAGCGCGAGCACCGGTCGGTCGGCCTGGACGCCCCCCGATGCATCCGCCGTCGGGGGCCTGGTGGGCTGGTCGCGCTGCCCCATGTGTCGATTGTAGGGGCGTCCGATGCCGTGCCGGATGGTCGCCGAGGCACCGCGCGCCGCACTGGGGGTCGCGCCGGGCGCCGGTGGTCGCGCCGGACGGCACTGGCCGGCGCCGTCCACGACCGGCACAATAGCCGCGCGTCGGGGGGTGCGAATTGTCCGGGCCGGGCTGGAGACTGCTCGCCGGGGCGAGCGGGCTGCTGGCGGCGCTCGTCGCCGTGCAGGCCTGCGGAGACGCGCTGTCCGACGATTCGCCGTCGGACGCCCCGCCCGCGTTGCCGGCGCCCACCGTGCTCCTGCTGCCGTCGCCGTCGGTCGTCGGCACGGTCTCCGTCGAGGAGGCCCTCGCACGCAGGCGCTCGGTCCGAGCGTTCGACCCCCGGCCCCTGGCGATCGCCCAGGTGGGGCAGCTGCTCTGGGCGGCGCAGGGCATCACGGACCCGCAGGGCCGGCGCACCAGTCCGTCGGCTGGAGCGCTGTACCCGCTCGAGGTCTACGCGATCACCCGGGATGGGGTGTCCCGCTACGTCGCCGCGGAGCATGCGCTGGCACCGGTTCGCGACGGCGACCTGCGGCCGGCGCTCGAGGCGGCCGCGCTCGACCAGGCCGCCGTGGGCGACGCGCCGCTGGTGATCGCGATCGTCGGCGTGCCCTCCCGGACGGCCGCGCGGTACGGGCCCGAGCGGGCGACCAGGTACGTGCAGCTGGAGGCCGGCCACGCCGCGCAGAACATCCTGCTGCAGGCGGTGGCCCTGGCGCTGGGCGCGGTCCCGGTCGGTGCCTTCGACGACACACGCGTCGCGGCGGTCCTCGGGCTGCCGCCCGACCAGGTGCCCCTGTACCTGGTCCCGGTGGGGTTCCCGGCGGCCGGCGATGAACCGTCCGCCTCTCCGGCCGGGTCGGGCACTCCCGTCGGCCGATCGGTCGGGCGCCCTGACAGCCCCACCCACCCTGCATGAGCGTGCGGTCCGATCCGCCGGCCCGCCTGCGGGCGATGCTCGCCCCCGCGATCCTGCCTGCCTACGCCTCAAGTGCCGCGCGGGTCCTGCGGCGCCGCGTGCTCGGAGCGCGGCGCTTCCCGGGCGACGGACCGGCCATCTGGCGGTCGATCGTCGATGCGTGCTGGACCGGCGCGTACCTGGCCGCCAGCGCCGGTCACTTCCGGCAGTTCTGGACGCGCGATCTCGCCTTCTCCTCGCGCGCCATGGTCAGCCTCGGCTTCTCGGATCGACTGGAGGCGAGCCTCGCCTGGGCACTCGACGCGTGGGCGCGCACCGGCCGGGTCACCACCACGATCTTCGGAGGGCGGCGTGCGGCGGACGTCTTCGCGCCCGGTTGCGACTCTCTGCCGCTCCTGCTCCGGGCGCTGGAGGCAGGTGCCTGCGAGCGGCTCGTCGACCGGCACGGGCACTGGCTCGGCCGGGAAGTGGAACGGTACGCGAGGGAGGTGATCGATCCTCGGACCTGGCTGGTGCGGGCGGACCGGCGCTTCTCATCGCACCGGGACACGGTGCCGTCGGGTTCCAACTGCTACGCGAACACCATGCTGGCGGTCATGGACGGCGTCCTCCGGCGCACTGGCTGGTTCGCGAGCCCCGTCGCCCAGTCGGCCGGCGAGCGCCTGGTGGACCACTTCTGGCAGGGGGACCACTTCAGCGATCAGCCGGACGCCGACATCGCGACCGGGGACGCGAACGTCTTCCCGTTCTGGCTCGGCGCGGTTCCCGATTCCCTCGGGCTGGACCGTGCCCTCGCGGCGCTCGATGGTGCAGGCCTCACGCGGCCGCTGCCCCTGCGCTACGCCTTCCGACGGAACCGGCACGCCGAGGATCCGGTGCAGCGGCTCCCAGTCCGGCAGGAGGTAGAGATGGCGGTGATTTCCGTCCAGCCGCGAGAGAACCCGCCGCTAGGAGGCAACGTGCTCCGCGTAGGTCGCCAGGCGCTCGGCGGCCGCGGGATCAATCGCCGCCCGGCCGCCCCGCTGAAGCGTCAGCGCGGAGGCGAGCACCGCGGGGTCGTCCCACCGCTCGAGCGCCCACTCGCCGGCCGCGATCTTCGAGGCGAGGCGCCGTTCCGCGGCGAACAGCCAGACCCGGGCGCTGGCGAGGACGAGATACTCGAGTGGCGCGTGAACGCGGGCCCAGGCGATCTCCTCGCGCGCGACCGGCAGGACGACCTCGTGGGGGATCGCGGCGATGGTCTCGCCGGGTGGCGGTCCGGCAAGCGTGATGCCGCATGCACGACAGACCGTGAGGTGGAGGACAAGGTCGGAGTCGCCGCCTCGTCCCCGGCCGTCCACCACCCGGCCCGCGCCATCCGAGCGTCCCGCGATGACATGCAGCTCGAACCGCGGTGCCGGCAGGGTGGGTGCGGCGGCCTCGGCGGCGGTCATCAGGCTGAACTCGAGGCCACCCGCGGGATACGGCAGCGGCGTGAGCGCGTCCGGGACGAGGGCCACCTGCCCGTCGGTGAGATCCGCGCGGCAGAGGGCCAGGATGTCCAGGTCGCTGCGCTCTTGCAGGAAGCCCCCCAGGGCGGCCGATCCGTGCAGGTAGACCGCGACGAGGTCGTCTCCGAGTACGTGACGCAGGGTGCGGGTGACGCCCCTAGCGAGGTCGTGCGCCTCGTCCGTGCCGCCCCGGGGCTCGCCGACTCCGCCGCGTCCCATCATCGCGTTGCTCCTGCCAACGTGCGCGCGGCACCCAGTGCGGCTTCCGCGAACACCCTCCTGCCGCACTCTCATCGAGGCTACCTGAAATCAACCGCTATCTCTGCCTCCTGCCGGACTGGAGTTCCCCCTTCTGCCGGGCGCGAGACCGAGTCCGCGCTACGGCGCACCGTGCTGGCGGCGGGCCAGCACCCAGGCGGAACCGAGTGACGCGAGAAGGATCAGGCCCAGCAGGTCTCCTGGGCT
>JAJYJR010000750.1 GCA_021789355.1 Chloroflexota bacterium
TTCATCGCCTCCTCGGTGGGACCGATGTCCCAGTCGAGGCCCAGCATCTCCTCCTTGCGGACGTCAACGCAGGCGCGCAGCACGCTGTACATGTCGGGGTAGCGGCGCAGGGCCTGGAACGAGGCGAGCTTCAGGCCCTCCGACCCGGGGATCCCGACGGGCAGGTTCCAGCCGACGGGGTACTGCCAGCGGCGCGGGATGGATCGGCCGGTGTCGAGCGGCTCGTCGAGCTGCGCCGGGACGAGCGGCTCCAGGGGGCCGAAGGCGCCCGAGAGGAAGTCCATCCACTCGCGCGGCAGGCCACCCTGCGTGCCGGTGCGACCGGCGGTGAACGAGCCGTACGGATCGTTGACGCCGCCGTACTGGGCGAGCATGCCGCCCATCGACCAGGCCGGAGCCGGTCCCTGCGTCTGGCTGCCCTGCTGGGCCTTGAGGGCGCGGGCAACCGCGCGGATGTCAGCTATGAACGCTCCTGCTCGAGTGCCTCGGGCCAGACCACGAGGTCATGGGGCCACTCGTCCCACGGCCAGAACTCGACTTCGGTGATCGCCTCGCCGGTCATGACCATGCGCCTGACGCGCGGGCAGGAGCGGGCGTGCCAGCCGCCGCAGTGGCGGCACTTGGTCTCCGGCGTGAACGACGCGCGCTCCTCGGAACTGATGGGCGTCGGGCGCGGCATGCGGCGCTGGTAGGCGGGCTGGTCCACTATTGGAGGAACAGGTGGCCGATCAGGAGCCCGAGCACGAGACAGATGAACGCCCCGACGGTCGGGTAGCGCGCCACCAGCAGCCGCGTACGGGCGGTGATCGTGGCCTGTCCGGTGGCCACGTAGTACAGCTCGATCCCGATGTACGCCACCGACATCAGGATCGTGACGACGAGTTCCGGGCTCATGGCGCGGCGATCGTGTGCGTGGCGACCGACATGACCACGCGGCGGAAGCACGGATCGGGGAACGGGCGGTGCCCGCTGCGCGTGATCTCGCGCGTCTTCTCGTCGCGATCGTCGTAGAAGTCGTCGGGCCGACAGACGTAGCGCTTGCGCTCCGGTGCGCCCACCGGCCAGTAGGCGATCAGGGACTCCGGCTCGCGCGTGAAGCCGCAGGCGGCGCACTTGGCGGTGCTCATGGTGCCTCCCACGGCCACGGTTCGAGCGACCACCCCCACAGCCGGTTGACCCAGCGCGGCTCGTTCCAGCATCGGAACGCATGGCCGTTCCAGTCGGCGCAGAGGTGGTCCATCAGCCACCAGGTCAGGTGCCTCATTGCGCCGTCCACTGGTGCGCGGCCACGTGCGCGAGCGCCCACGCGAGGTCGTGGCGATCCCAGCCGGGCTCGTCCTGCTCGCAACCCAGCACGCAGTGCCAGCCCTCGGGGAACGTGCGCGTCTCGCGCTCGTAGTAGCGGTGGCGCTCGACGGCGTGGACGGACGCGATGCCGGTGCCGTCGTGAACCGCTAGCGCCATGTGTCGCCCTCCGTGGGGAACAGGTGCTTGGACGGCTCGCGCTCGCTCGTGCGCAGCAGCTTGCCGTCGCCGTCGTGGCACCAGTAGTGCTCGCAGCGCGAGCAGCTCGTCCAGCGCGCCCACGGACGCTGCGAGAGGCCGTGGAACGTCAGCCACAGGCCGCACGTCGGGCAGTGCGTCATTCGGCCTTGGCGGTCGCCATCTGGACCGCCACGATGAACAACAGCGCCGCGCCCGCGAAGTCGACGAGCGAGATCGGCGGCGACGTCAGGAGCGCGTTCGCCAGCAGGGCGAGCGCCAGCAGGAAGGCGAGGATCATGCGGCGTACCTCGATAGCTGCAGCGGGTGGGCCGCTGTCACCCGGGGATCGCGTCGACCGAGTCGAACTGATCCACCATCTCGCGCAGGAAGACCTCGAACTGCTCCGGCACCCAGCCGTTGTTCGGGCCGATGGCGGACTCGATGGCCTGCCGCAGCGGCGTGGCGTGCTCCGGCGAGCGCAGGCCGTAGGTCAGGCCAAACATGAAGCCCGCGAGAAACGCCTCGTCCCCGTGCCGCTCGCCCCACATGTCGGCGATCACCTGCAGCAGATAGGCGCGGCGCATCGTGCCGGTGCTCTGGGTCACTCCTCGTCCTTCTGTCTGGGCGGCCCGTCCTTGTACGGATCCTCGGCCGGGGCCGGCGTGCCGCAGCGCGGGCAGGGCCGCGCCTTCTGCCAGACGAAGCCGTGGTCGCACTTCTCGCAATGCCAGATGCCGTAGACAAAGTCGGTGTCCGTGTACACGTCCGGCTCGTAGAAGGCGAGGAGCAGCGCGTCGGCGTCGTCGGGCGAGCGTCCCAAGCGCTTGCGCGTCTCGTCCTTGCGCTCGACCTTGATACGACCCGCCGAGTCCGGGGCGTACTTGGGTGAGATCAGCTGCCCGATCGTCGTGTCATCCACGGCGCGCAGGTCCCAGGCGCGCGTGCGCGACAACTCGCGCCCGACCTCCCACCACAGCTCGTCGCGCAGCTTCACGAAGCGTGTCGTGTCGCGCGCCGACTCGCCCACGTTGACGCCCACGATGTCGGCCTTGAAGGCGCCCTCGGCGCGCAGCTCCACGAGCCGTCCGACGATGCCCCAGCCGATGCCGATGACGTCGATCTTGACGCGCGAGGGGCCGATGTCCCGGATGGCCTGCACGATCTGCCCCACGACCACCATCGGGTCGGGCGTCTGGCCGCGCCACACGAGCGTCGCGCGCGGGCCGTGGCGCGCGTAGATCACGGTGCGGTCGCCGCCCGCGCCCACGTCCACGCCGAGCTCCACGGGACGACGGCCGGTCCAGCGCCCCGCCTCATCCTCCGTCTGACACATCTTGGCCCACGCCCACGGCACCACGGAGTCGGACACCGACTCGGGGAACTGCCCGCGCACCTTGGCGAGGTACATGGGCGAGCCCTCGCCCCATTCCTCGCGCCGCTCGGCCTCCCAGATGGGCGAGACGAGCAGCGGGCGCAGCGCGTCGGGCACCTCCTCGCCCGTGAAGTTGGGCGATTCGAAGGCGTCGATGCCGATGGTGTGCCAGCCCGATCCCGGCTTGCACACCGAGGCGAAGTAGGACCCCGGGTCATCGGGGTTGCCGATGGCGAGGATGCGGCTCTCCTCGTTCGACGTGAGCGAGGACGCGGCGTCCCACAGCTCCTGCGGCACACCGGCCGCCTCGTCGATGACCACCAGCACGTAGCGCGCGTGGATGCCCTGGAAGGCCGCCTGATCGTAGTCGGCGGGCTTGCGCCCGAAGGCCACGAGTTCGGATCCCAGCCACCATTCGGTCTGGTTCACGCGCCCGGGCAGCTTGCCCTTGGCGTGCGCGCGGTTGATCTCGCGCCAGAGGATGGCGCGCACCTGCTGAAACGTCGGGGCCGTC
>JAJYJR010000751.1 GCA_021789355.1 Chloroflexota bacterium
GTCGGCGAAGAGCGATCACGAATTCGGCGGTGCGTGCTCGCACCACGTCTTGCGCCAGCAAGGTTCGCTGCAAGCTGGCTAGTACACTCTGCCCACGACGTCCCCGTACTTTCGGTGTCGCGTTAGGGCATGCTCCGGTTGGACCATTTGCCGTCGATCGTCCGGCGGGACGGACAAGCCGTCGCCGAATTCGCCCTGGTCGTTCCCGTCCTCCTGGTCCTGCTGCTCGGGGTGGCCGATCTCGGTCGCGTGTTCGCGGCCGGAATCGTGATTCAGGCGGCGTCCCGGGACGCCGCGGAGGCCGCGGCGCAGCAATACGTCCAGCTGTCGAGGGGGTCGACGATGGATAGCCCGGCGCTATACCAGGCGCTGCATGCCACGGCGGAGCGGGTCGCCTGCGCGGAGGCCGAGCGCCTGTCCGGTGTCGCGACGTTCCCGTCCACCTACCCTGCCGGCACCAGCTGGGTCAACTGCTCGCCGCCCGCCATCGCCGTCTGCGTGCACGACACGGGGGTGACCTTCAACGGCTCCACCGAGCCCGGTGACACGGATTGCGACGGACACACCTTCTCCTTCGAGTCCACGGGTTCCGTGCCAGCCGGGTGCACGCTGTTCGGGGGATCGGTCCCTCCAAGCCCCCCACCGGATCCGTCCGGTCTGCCCTACGTCGAGGTCCGGATGTGTTACCCGTTCTCGATGCTGCTCCAGACCCAGATCCTGCCCATCGGTCCGATCTACCTGCAGCAATCCTCCAGCTTCGTGGCGGCGACCTACTGATGGCCCCGGGGGCACGCGGGTCCCGCGGGGGCCAGGCGCTGGTGGAGTTCGCCCTCGTGTTCCCGGTGTTCGCCCTGCTCCTCTTCGGTGTGGTCGTGTGGGGGCTCGGCGTCTTCTACCAGCAGCAGCTCACGAACGCCGCCCGCGAGGCGGCCCGCTACGCGGTGATCCATAGCGCCACCGCGCAGTGCCCGACCGTGTCGAACCTCGACCCCACCCAGGACGTCCCGAGCAGCTACGTGCGCTGCGATCCACCGCCAACCTGGCCCAGGATGACCGCCGCCGGCCGAGACGCGGCATGGGGGCTCAACACCGCCAGCATCAACATCGCGGCCTGCTGGTCGGGCTACGTGGCCACGCCCTACACGCCGGGCACGGTCCCTGCCTCCGGCGACTACGATGCCCCGCCGCCGGGCACCTACACCATCGGCACCGCGCAGGTGCCGTACGACACCGTGTGGGCGCCCTGCTCCATCGGCGGCGTCGTCGATCCCCAGGACAACGCGTCGCAGATCGCGTGCAGCGCGAGCCTCGCCACCTCGGACACGGCCAGCGACCAGTCCGACCGCACGGGGGTCACCACGGCCAACACCGTCACCGTGTACGCCTGCTTCCAGTGGTCGCCGCCGATGGCCGGATTCCTGCTGATCCCGAGCCAGGTCACCCAGGTGGCGGTCATCACCGAGCCGATTGAGCGGCAGCAGTAGGGGATCGAGATGCGGGATCGCGAGCTCCAGCGCGGCCAGGTGCTCGTCGTCTTCACGTTCAGCCTGCTGCTCCTGCTGCTGATCGCCGGGCTCGTCTTCGACCTGGGAATGTCCTGGATGATGCGCCGGCAGGAGCAGAACGCCGTGGATCCCGGCGCCCTGGCGGCCGCGCAGTACATCCCCGCCGTGGCCCTGCCGCTGGCCCCCGGCAACGATGCCACCCCGCAGATGGTGTCCGCCGCCTGCTACTACGCGCGCCAGAACGGGTTCTTCCCCGCGGCAAGCACCAACGACCAGAGTGCCACCGGGTGCGTGGTCGCCAATGATCCCCAGGGTGCCACCCTGACGGTCAACTACCCGCCCGTCGGCTCGAGCGCGGGGGACTACGCGGGTCGGCCCGGGTTCGTCCAGGTTGGCATCACCCGCAGCCACGCCAGCTACTTCCTGGGCGTGATCGGGGTGACCTCGTCGGCGGTCAGCGCGTCGGCCGTGGCCGCCGACACCACGGGCGACGCGAACTCCTACTCCCTGCTGGCGCTCGACCCCAGCGCCGTCTGCGGCAGCGGGAAACTCGGCGGCAACGGCGGCGGCGGCTCCGCCAAGGTGAGCATCACGCCCGCGCCAGGGGTGACGCCCGGCAGTGGTGGGTACGTGCAGGTCAACTCCACCTGCGGGGGCGTCACGAGCCCGGCGCAGACGGCCATGTGCCCCAGCAACGGCACGGGCGCCTTGCAGGTATCGGGCGGATCGAGCATCAGCGCCCCGTCGATCTTCACCACCGGCACCTGCGGGAGCAGCGGCACCATCACGACCGACGCGGGCACCGGGATGGTCACCCAGGGGGCGTTGCAGGTCGGGGATCCCCTGGCGGAGCTGCCTCCGCCCGATCCGGGCGCCTATCCCGCCGGCACCTGCAACGGCGTCACCACCGACCCGCAGCACGCCCAGGGCTGCACGTTTAACCAGGCGGGCATGTATGTCCTCGCGCCCGGCACCTACTACGGCGGCTGGTCCATCGGCAACAACGTGACCCTGCAACTCGAGTCGGGCATCTACATCATCGCGGGCGGCGGCATCAAGCTGAACGCCGGCGGCTCGATCACGTCGGTCTTGGGAGGGTCGGGACCGGCGCCGGTCATGATCTTCAGCACCGACGATCCGGCCTACGCGACGCCGTGCCACCTGGCTAACGGCACCCACGCGGAGTGCCAGGGCGCCATCGATCTCGAAGCCCAGGCCACGCTGGACGTGACCGCGCTGACCTCGGGCCCGTACCGCGGCCTGCTGCTCTGGCAGGACGGGAATGGCAGCTGCACGACCGCCAACTGCAGCGTGACCATCGGTGGACAGACGACCATGTCGATCTCGGGGACGATCTACGCGCCGAAGGTGCAGGTCACCCTCGTCGGCGGGGGCTCCGTGGGGGGCACGGCCGCCGTCCAGATCATCTCCTGGCAGTGGATGATCGGCGGCGGGTCCAACCTGACGATGCCCTACGACCCCAGCCAGCTGTACCACCTGGAGCAGCGCGGACTGGTGCACTGACGGCGCGGCTCTCTCGGCCCAGGTGGGTCACCTCGCGAGAGGGGGTCATGATCGGCTCGGCGAGGGCCAGGCGGCCGCGGGTAGCAGCGTGCGGCGGAACGTCACCACGGCCGATGACCCGTATTGGGCAAGCCAACGTGCTGATTGCCGAACCATCGCGCGCGAGCCGGCTGCGCCGGCGGCCGGGACCGGCTCGTGCCCGAGCAGGCCGCCTGCCGTGTCCAAGAAGCGCCCGGTTGGCCTGTCCTTCATCGGCTCCGGCGCGGTGGTTGAGGTTGGCGCCGCGCTCGGACGGCCGGGTCGTTGTCTCGCCTGCCGTCCGGGGCCGATCAGATGAAGTA
>JAJYJR010000053.1 GCA_021789355.1 Chloroflexota bacterium
CGCATTGGCGAAGTTGGCGGTCAAGTTGCGGTTCGCGCCGCCGGAGCTGTTCGCGACCATCTGGCCGAGTTGCTGCCAGTCGGCCTTCATGCCGGGATCGGTCCACTTGACCTTGGTGGCGATCGTCGACGACCATCCGGTCGTCGCCAGCGGTCTGGAGGGTGCGCTGTCTCATGAGCCCGACGTGGAGATCGTCGGGACGGCGGCCTTGCTGGTCGCCGGCATTCTCGCCGGAGTTGCTTCTCGCCGTCACGCGAAAGGGCGTCGAGGCCCACCTGGCGCGGCTGTTCGAGCGCTTCGGGGTGCAGAGCCGCACGGAGCTGGCGGTGCGCGCGGAACGCGAGGGCTGGCGTGAGGTGCCGCCGAAGTTAGTCCGCCAGCGCCGCGCGCTCGGTCACCGCTACGGCGCGACCCCCCGCCTGCGCCACGGTCGCGGCACCGCCCGGGCTGTCGCTCGACGCGACGGATAGGACCCTCTGGCCCGGGCGCAGGCCCTACTGCCAGGCGAACGATCCTGGGTCGACGTGCAGCACATGCCCTCCGGGCTGCGTCCCATCGCGCGAGGCCCCCGAGGTGCGGGGCCGGGAGGGATGCATGGGACGAGCCCACCTGTCCATCAGTATGGCCCTCGGCGCCTGCAGCTCGGCCAGGCGCGACCGCACGAGGTGAGCGTCGAGATCGCCGGCCACTCGCCGCCTGGCCCGTCGCGCCACGCGTCAACAGCGTGCGCAACCAGGGACCCGAGCTCATCGCACCATTGGCCGCCGTCACCCGCGCATGAGGCGACCAATCAGGCGCACGTTCGAGAGCGCCCCGGCCTCTGCGCGATCGCCTGGTCGTGTGGATCCACGAGATGCCGCCAACACCGCTCGGACGAGTCGATCTCGCTAACATACGACAGCGTCCGATGCTCGTTACGGGAGGACGCTGGTGAGCCGCCTCGGACCGCTCGCGCCTGGGGATGTTGAGCTGCGCTCCCGCCTGACGGTCGACCAGCTCCTCTGGGTGGCCAACACCCGTCACGGCCCGGGCGGACACTGGTTCGCGCGGGTGCACGCGGATGTCGGCGACCACGACCACCTGCGCGACGCCGACGACGCGGTCGCCTACCTCGCGGCACACCGGGTGCCCGTGCCGGCGGCGCGGCCAACGGTGGGCCAGCTGGCGCGCCTTGCGTTGATCCGGGAGAGCGTGCGGGCGCTGACCGATCCCGCGGCGCCGCCGCTCAGCCCGGCGGCCCGGACGCTGGTCTCGTCCGCCCGGTTCCGCATCGAGCTCGACGGCACCCTCCGCTCCAGCGCCGACGGATGGCACGGCTTCATGGCCGACCTCGTACCGCCGCTCCTGCAGCTCCTGGAACTGCGGGACCGTCTCCGCGTGTGCGGCAATCCTTACTGCCGTCTGATCTTCGTCGACCTGTCGCGCAATCGGCGGCGGCGCTGGTGCGACAGCGCGGGCTGCGGCAACCGGGATCGCGTCGCACGACACCGGAGGGCAGCCCAGCGGACGGCCACCCGCAGCAGCGAGGCGCCCCCTGCCAGACGTCGGCCCGGGCGGGGTCCCGAGGGACCACCGGCAGACTGATTCCTTGCCGCGCGCCCCTCAGGGCCGGCTCAGGCAGACGCTCGCCTGGTCGTTGTCCGGGTAGCCGCTGGTTCCGACGCCGATCAGGCCGAGCGGGCCAACGGCGATCCCAGCGAGCTCGCCGCCGGCCAGGGTGACCTGGTCGGGGTCCCGCGTCCACGTGGTGCCGTCGGGGGAGCGCCAGGCCGTTCCGGAGCCATTGGCCGGATCGGAGATCCAGCCGACTGCGACGACCCCACCGCCATCGGCAACGACCGCCGCCATGCGGATCGGGCGGCCCGCATTCTCCAGGGCGGGCTGGTCGGGGACGGCCTGCCAGGAGAGCCCGTCGGCCGACGTCCACACCGCGGCCCGGTCGTCGTCGGCGCCGAAGCCGACGGCCACGAACCCCGGGCCTCCGGCCACCACGGCCCGCATCGCGCCGTGTTGGAACGAGGAAGAGGCGACGCGGCTCCAGTGCGCGCCGTCGTGCGTGGCCCACACCACGGCGGGCGCCCCATACAGATTGGCGGTCGTGCCCACCGCGACCAGCGTGTCGCCTCGCGCCGCGATCCCGAAGATGCGGCCGTTCTCGAACGCGGGTCCCGCTGAGACGCGCCGCCAGTCGAGGCCGTCGGGCGAGATCCAGATCGCGGCCACCCACCGGTCGTGGGCGGGATCGTCCTGGTAGCCGCCGGCCACGAACTCGCCGCGCCAGGTGGTGAGCGCCGTCATCCGGGCGCTGCCGGAGGCTCCCGCGCGGTCCGCGGCGTCCAGCGCAGTGCGCCAGGTCGTGAGGTCCGTGGATGCCCAGGAGGTGGCCCCCGTCGCATCGCCTCCCACGATCACCGTGCGCGCGCCGAGGCTGGCCACGGCCATGGCGATGCTGCCTGGGGTCTCGGGCAGGCCCGGGATCGGCGACCAGCTGCGGCCGTCGTTCGAGCGCCAGGCGACCGCCGCGGATGGAGGCTCCTGCGCACCGACGGCGACGAAACCCTCGCTGCTGCGCCCGACCCCGAAGAGGAGGTCGGCCTGTGCCGCGTGGCAGGGCGAGCAGTGGACGTTCGCCTGCTGTCCCGCCACCATGTCGGTGACCGACGGCGGTAGCTCGATGGCGGCCTGGGACCATCCCGCCACGGAGCCGGCAGGGATGGCGGTCGCCGTGGGGGAGGATGGCGAGATCGGCCCGGGCACCCCGGACGGAGCGCTCGCGCCGGTCGCGCCTGGCTGCGGCGAGGGGGCGCTCAGCCCGGTCGCTCCCGCCCGCACCGGCGACGGGCGCGCTGCCGGTACGGCCGCGCTACACGCGCAGAGTCCGAAGGCGAGCAGGCATGCACCCAGCAGACGCCGGCGGCGCCCGGTCCGGTCGGGCATGGCGCACCACCTCCATACGAGCGCCCCAGGAGCGCAGGCCACGGCGCCGCCGCAGCGTCCCGGCGCTGCCACAGGCCGCAGCGTAGCGGCCGCTACGTCATGGGTCAATATGGAAGTCGCTCATTACCTCCGCCACCCTGCTCGGGGCCGGTGCAGCGGACGCGGTGGCCTGGCCAAGGAAGTGGCACCATGGCCCGATGGTATTGGTCGCTCGTGCCGCACCACGCGGTCGCACCACACTTGACGCCGCCTCGGCGCATCGTGGAGAGTGGGCGCGGTGGGGCTGATCGACGGGATCATCTGGGGCATCGCCCCATCGCTGGGCGGGTTGAGCCTGGGTCTGGTCGCGTTGAGCGGGGCGGCCGTCGTGGTGGCCATCGAGGCGATTGGGCTGCCACGCCCCTTGGCGCGTATCGCGCGGCTCGGGATACGCAATGCCGAGCGCGATTACGACCGGCAGCTGTGGAGGCTGGTCGGCGCCGGATGGCAGCCCATGCCGGTACCCGTCTCGCTCGGTGACGGTTGGGGCGGTGACGCCGTGACCGACGGGCAGCGGCTGTACCTGGTCTCCCGCGGCGCCTGTCCGACCCGCAGGCCCTCTCCCAGCCGGGGATGTCCATGGGCGTCATCGGAGTGGGCACGACAGGGGGACACGCCTGGGCCCTATGGGTGATCCTGACGTCCAGGCGGAGCATCGCACGCTCAAAGGAGAGGTCACGCCGACGAGGGCACCGCGACGGCTCAGCATGGGCACCGCACGACCTCCATCGGTGAGCCTCCGCGTGGCGCAAGCCCGACATGACGTTGCCATGATGCTGGGCCGGCGGCGCATGGCCGGGCTCAGAGAGGTTCCGACTCCCAGGTGACGGGCACCAGAGGACGGTCGTTGACCGCGAGGTGGAAGACGTCCGGTCGGGCGTAATGGCCCACCACGTCGAGGTCGAACGTGCCGCGGGAGATCTCGTCGAGATCGAGGTCCGCGGTCAGGATCGCCTCGCCGTCCCGGGCCGGTCCCGCGAGGACCCGACCGGCCGGATCGACGATGCAGCTCCCGCCCCCGATCAGGACCACGCTGGGATCGTCCGCGGCGATCGGGTAATCGGCCGGGTAGTCGGCCCGGCGGGCGAACTGGTTGGCGGAGAGGACGAAGCAGCGGCCCTCGAGAGCGATGTGGCGCATCGTCGGCAGCCATGTCTCGCGGTCATCCACGGTCGGCGCGCAGTAGAGCTGGATCCCACGTCCGTACATTGCGAGCCGCAGCTGCGGCATGTAGTTCTCCCAGCAGATGACCGCACCGACGCGACCGAGGGGCGTGTCGAGGACGGGCAAGGTGGAGCCGTCCCCGAAGCCCCAGATGAGCCGCTCCATCGCCGTCGGCATGAGTTTGCGGTGCTTGCCCACCAACGTGCCAGCCGAATCGATGAACAGCACGGTGCAATAGAGCGTGCCGCCGGCGCGCTCGATCACCCCGATGACCAGGACGACCCCGTGCTTCCGTGCGATGTCCCCCAGCCGTTCGGTCGCCGGGCCGGGCACGTCGACGGCGCTCGCGAAGTAGCGACGGAACCACTCGCGTCCCTCCGGCGTGCGCGATCCCACCCGCGCCCCGAAGTCGGCGCCCTTCGGGTACCCGGACACGAAGGCTTCCGGGAAGACGACCAGTCGAGCGCCCGCATCGGCGGCCTCCGCAACGAGGTGCGCCACCCGCTCGAGCGTGCGGTCGCAGTCGAAGGCAACTGGTGCGGCCTGCACGGCGGCTGCGCGGGTGATCGGCATGTGGGGACCTCCAGGCTGTCGTGGTGATCGAAGCAGGGTGCGGCGTTCCTCGCCCGGCGGGCCGGTGTCGTCGATCCGAGGCCGGCACGGCAGCCCCAATCAGAAGGCGATCGATGGGCGACCGGCAGCGAGTGCGATTGCCCCCGGCGTCTCCGCCCAGAGGCCATCACCGCTCCTTACGCGGGGGGCTACTTGCCCTTCTTGCCCGCCTTCTTGTCCGGCTTCGCCTTCTTGTCCCTGGCCATGCTGACCTCCTGCCGGCGGGTTGACGCGGCACAGCGTAGGCGCTCTGGCTGGTCCCAACAGGCGGCTCGCGCGTCCCGCGCGCAGGCCACCGTGAGCAATTGGATCGGGGGGACCAGTCGACAACCACGGGCGATCGCCGAGTTGATCCGGTCGCGCTGTTCGCGTACCGACCGGTCTCGCCCACCAGAGTTACCCCGAGCCTGGCGGGCAGGGTAAGGATCAAGCCGTGCCGCTCTGCGGCCTCTGTGAGCGTCACGCTGACGATGCGGTGGTTGCGCGGTCGTTCCCGGAGACCACTCCGAGCCGCGTGAAGCTCGCCACTGACACCAGCGCGCGGCGTCCCGCTTCGGTGGTCTCTCTCCGCAGCGATCCGGGCCCCGACAGCCAGTCGGGCGCCTGCTCAGCATCGACGGTGTCGCAGCAGGCGCGGTGGCCGCTTCCTGCCGACAAGTCAGTGGGTGCGCTCGACCGCCAGCAGCCAGCGACGGAACCGCGGGAGGGTCCATGCCAGCCCTTCACTCGTCGCGCGCCCGGCTCGCAACTGCGCCGGCTCGCCGTGTGCCGTCCAGGGTGACATCGCGACCAGGGGTGGCCGGAAGCCGGGGAGTCGAATGCGCCAGCCCGTTACGGTGGCCGGCCGTTGGCGGACCGCATCCCAGCGATCGTCTCGCTGGTCCCGCAGGTCGACAAGACTGAGCACGCGCAGGCCCTTGGGCGTTCGGGCAGCACGAAGCCAGACATGGCCAGCGTCCGGCTGGGGGGAGACGGGTATGGGACGACCCTGCGCGTCACGCAGCTCGATGCCGTCGCAGGGCGCAGGGGAAAGCTGGGGCTCCGAGAGGAGGTGCAGATAGCGGGCGCCGAACCGCCAGGCGGACCGAAGTTCGCGCGCCGAACTCTGGCTGAGCGCGAGGGCGGCCGGGTAGTAGCCCTCGACGAGCGCACGGCCATCCTCAGCGAGGATCTGGTGGTAGCCGCCACCGGCTGCGATAACGCTCGACAGGAGGATGACTGCCTCTTCCGCCCCTGGTCGCTGGTCGGGCACGGCCCAGCTGTCGCGGAGCGCCGAGATGTAGGCCGCGATGACGATCGCGCGATTCGCGCCGACCCGGCGGGCGTGCTCGATCCAGGCCACCACGTCGCGGTACCGGACCGCGGGGGGCCATAGCTCGAGATACAGCGCCGCCGCCGGCGAGCGTGCCACGGCGTCGAGCGGGTAGCCCGCGACGCAGTTGAAGAGGACACGTCGCCCCGCGCGGGAGGCCAGCCGCCCGGCTGCCTCCTCGATCAGCCCGGGGTAGAGATCCTCGAACCGAAATCGAGTCCCGTCGGCCGTCACGGCGTGGTGTGGCTGGCCGTAGGTATCCATGTGAACGCCGTCGAAGCCGAAGTCCCGGCAGGCTCCTGCGTACTCACGCAACAGCCGTCGGCGCCACGGCGACCGAGGGCGCAGATCGGTGAGGAAGAACGTGTCACCGAGACTCAAGGGGACGCCTGCCTCGTCGAAGACGCGCTCGTCCGGGTGGGCGTCGACGTACTCGCGCTCCGCGCCGTACACCGACCCATAGGCAAGCGCCGCAATGCCCGACTGATGACAGGATCGAACCCCCTCCCGGACCGCAGCGGGCGACACGCGGCGGCCGAGCGCGTCACGGAACGTTCCGTCGTGCGGCGATGCGTAGCGGTAGTGGCGGTACATCCAGTCGTAGAACTGGACGACCGTGACGTGCCAGGGCGCGAAGCGACGCACGGTGGCTGCCATCCACCTGGAAGCCCGAAAGTCGGTGAGCACGGCGTGGCGGGGAGACTCCCACCAGCCGGCGAGTGCCTCGACGGCGCACGTGCCGCAGGCGAGCGCCGCGCCCCCTCGCTCGAGCGTGAGGCGCAGGCCGTAACCGTGCCGCGGCACGGTCGGTAGCATGATGCGGAACCGCCGGCGTGTCCGTCCTGGTCGCAGTCGCAGGCGATGCGAGACACTGCCCACCACCTGATCGAGGTCGAGCAGCTCGAGGCGAGCGCTGACGAGGACCGAGCGGTCGACCTCGATCTCGACCAGGAGGGACGCCGGCCGGCCCGGGCGAAACCAGGGTCGCGCAGGCTCGACCGAGCGGATCGCCAGGCGTGGCGCCGACCGCGGATCGGGTCCGGTCACGGGGCCGCGAGGAGCTCGTGGCGCAACGCGAGGTAGCTCGCGTGCGACCAGAGTAAGGGCCGGGCCGAGGGGCCCCAGCGGTCCTCCCACTCGGTGATGCGCTCGGGGTGGAGGGCGTGCGTGGCCACCTGTTCGGGCAGGGCGAGATCGGATCCCGCCTGCGCCTCGATCCAGCGCAGACACGTGGCAGCCCGCTCCCGGTCGCCGTCGTCGCCGCGGTGGAGGTAGACGCGCCCGAGCGCCGCGGTGAGGAGGATCCACTCCCCGCCGCCGTAGTAGGTGTCGCTCCGGTAGCGATGCACCCCACCGGCGGGCGAGACGACGTCCGCCTCGATCCGGCTGAGCGTCGCCGCGAACCGCGCCGAACGCGGGTCCACGAGGCCATACGGCGCCGCCAGCCAGAGCAGACTCCCGTCGACCTCAGGGTTGCCGTCCCACTTGGCGAAGGCCCCGCCGTCGGCGAGCAGGCGCCCGGCCAGCGCATCACGGGCGGCACCGACCTCCCCCGCGAGCGCCCCGGGGGCGACCGTTTCGAGCGCACACAACCCCGCCAGGATCGCCGCCAGCGTGCTCGTGTGGACGTGCTCGGGGGACTCCTCCCAGGCGTCGTAGGAGGGGTGCGCCCAGAGGGCCGCGAGGTAACCCGCCACGAGTTCCGCCGCCTGCCGGTGGGCCGTCGTCACACGCTGCCCGCACGCGCGCGCATGGACGCCGAGGGACCAGAGCCAGATCCCCGGCCCATCGAGCTGGAACGTTGGCCAATCCTCCGGGCCGGGCGAGCCGTCGACACGGTAGCGGCAATGGAGGTAATCCGCCGGATCGGGAGCACGGCCGGCCATGCCGTCGGTCGTTGCATCCTGCAGACCCGCCCGTGACGCGATGACCAGCTCGGCCACCCAGTCGTGGAAGCGGCCGGCCGCTTCCCGCTCGCCGACGAGGTCCAGGGCTTCGGCGATGAACGCCCCGTCGCGCAGCCAGACGAACTGGTACTGCGGAAACGTCGGGCCCGCCAGGAACGCCCCGTTGGGTGCCTGGTTGGCCAGGATGACCGCCCGGCTGTGCGCGGCCAGGCGCTCTCCGAGCGCGGACGAAGCGACGGCGTGCACGTCAGCCCTTCGTGGCGCCGACGAAGGCGCCCGAGACGAAGTAGCGCTGTAGGCCGATGAAGACCGCGATCTCGGGCAGGAGGGCGACCAACGATGCCGCGAAGACGATCCCCCACTCGGTGCCGTTGGCGCGCTGGAAGAGTCGGATCGCCACGGGCAGGGTGTACAGGGTCTGGTCCGACAGCGAGGTGATGGCCCAGGTGAACTCGTCCCAGGCTCCCAGGAAGGAGAAGATCGTGACCGCCGCGAGCCCGGGGCCGGCGAGGGGGAGGGCCACCGACCAGAACGAGCGCCACACGCCCGCCCCGTCGACCGACGCCGCGTCGAAGAGATCCTGCGGCATGCTCTCGAAGAAGCCACGCAGCAGGAACACGTTCAACCCGAGGTTCATGACCGAGTAGACGACGATGAGCCCGAGCAGGCTGTTGAGCAGATGCAGCTGCTTCGCCAGGACGAACTGCGGGATGAGCAGCACGAGCCCGGGCACGATCATCGACACCAGGAGCGCGCCGAAGAGGAGCGACTGGCCGGGGAACTCGTAGCGGGCGAAGGCGAAGGCGAGCGTCGCGGCCAGGACGACGGTGACGGCGGTGGACGACACGGCAACGATTGCGCTGTTTGTGAAGTAGAGGGCGAAGTCGTTGGTGCCGAGCGCGGCGGCGAAGTTGTCGAGGGTCGGGTGACTGGGGATCAGCTGCGGCGGGATCTGCAGCACGTAGGCGAACGGCGTGAAGGCGGTTCCGACGAGGAAGGCGAACGGGATGAGCATGACCAGGCCGCCCGCCGCCGCCACCACCAGGATGCCCCACGGGCGCAGCCGGCGGCGGAGGGGCCGTCGCGGGGCGACGCTCCGTGTAGCTGCCATCAGAGCGCCGCCTGGCGGCGCGCGAAGCGCAGCTCGAACACGCTGATCACGAGCAGCACCGCGGCGAGCAGATAGGACAGGGCGGCGCCGTAGCCCAGGTCGAGATAGGAGAACGCTTCCTGGTACATGTAGGTCAGCACGACGTGCGTGCTGTTGAGCGGGCCACCGACGAGACTGTTCGCCGACGACGACATGACGAAGATGGGGATGAACGCGTTGAACCCGCCGATCGTGAGCACCACGAGCAGGAACGTCACGGTCGGACGCAGCGACGGCAGGGTCACGTGGCGGAAGCGCGCCCACGCCCCGGCGCCGTCGATCTCGGCGGCCTCGAGCAGCTCGGGTGACACGCCCTGCAGGCCGGCGAGGAACACCACCATCGTCCAGCCGATCCCTTTCCAGATGCCCACGACGGCGATCGCCCACAGCGCGGTGGACGGGTCGGCGAGCCAGGCGACATCGGAGGGGATGACGTGGAGGACGTCGTGGAGCAGCCAGTTGAGCGCCCCGGCCTGGCCGTTGTAGAGGTAGACGAAGACCAGGCTGACGATGACCCAGGAGGTCACCACCGGGAGGTAGTAGACGAGGCGCAGGATCGAGCGCCCCGGGATCGCCTGGTTGAGCAGGAGCGCGACGGCCATGCCGATGACGAGCTGGCCGGCCACCGTCACCACGGTGTAGCCGACGGTGGCGCGCAGCGCCTGCCAGAAGACCGGGTCGCCGAGGGCGCGGGCGTAGTTGCCGAGCCCCACGTAGACGCTCGGCTTGATGAGGTTCCAGCGAAAGAAACTCAGGACCAATGAGCTTGCCAACGGGTAGAGCGCCCACAGGAAGTAGAGCGCCATCCCGGGGAGCAGCAGCAGATAGATCGGCACGAGCCGGCGGACACGAACGGGCGTCCGCCGGCTCGGTCGAGAGGAGAGCGACAGCATCCGACGTGGCACTCGAGCCTGGAGCGCGCGGGCGATCGCCACGTCGGTACCGCCTAGGGCTTCAGGAGGCCGTCGACCGTCGTGGCCGCGGCATCGAGGGCCTGCTGCACGGGCTCGTCGCCGCGGAGCGCCTTCAGGACGGCGTTGGTGACGGCCTCGTCGATCTTCGACCATTGCGGGGTTGGTGTCCGAGGCTGGGCGGTCACCATCTGCTGCTGGAAGATCCCGTAGTAGCTCGGCAGCTCGCTGTTCCCGGTCAGGCTCTTGAGGACCGGCATGTTGCCCACCTTGCCCAGCGCGAGTTGCGCCTCGGGCGAGAGCATGAAGCGCGTGAACGCCAGCGCCGCGGCCTGGTTCTGGGTCTGCTTGAAGACGACGATGTCTTCGCCGCCGACCACCGAGATGCTGCCGGCAGGTCCAGAGGGGAGGGGCGCCAGGCCGTACTGGAGGTTCGGGTACTGGTTATGGAAGATGTCGGGCATCCAGGGGCCGTCGACGATCATACCGGTCTCGCCCTTGCCGAGCGCGTCGGTGGTCCCGAGGCCGCCGCCCAGGATGCTGGGGGACAGGTACCCCTTCTTCAGCCAGTCGTAGAGCTTCTGGACCGCCGCAACCGTCTGGGGCCCGTTGAGCACGCCGCTGGCCTGGGTGAGCGCGGCGTTCGTGATGCCGCCACCCATGCTGAAGATCCACGGCAGGACGTTCCAGCTCCCTGTGCCGCCTTCGGCGTAGCCATACGCGCTCGCCCCCGTGGCCTTGATCTTGGCCATGTCGGCCTCGAACTCGTCGATCGTCGCGGGAGGCCCGCTGATCCCGGCCTTCGCGAAGACCGCCTTGTCGTAGAAGAGCAGGCGCGTGTTGGTGTCGAGGGGCAGGCCGTAGTAGTGGTCGTTCCACTCGTTCGTCGCGAGCGGCCCGGCGAACGTCTGCGCGGCGAGCTGCTGGAAGTCCGGCATCGCCTGGTCAAGAGCGAGCAGGGCGCCGTCGTTGGCGAACTCGGGCACCCACATGATGTCGGCGCGCAGGACATCGGGCAGCACCCCGCCGGCAATCCCGGTGACGAGCTTCTGGCGCAGATCGTTGTAGCCGATCTCCTGGTGCTGGACCTTGACGTTCGGGTACTGGGCCTCGAATGAGGTGATGAGCTGGTCGAGCGTCGCGACGACGTTGTTCTGCCCGCCGCCCTCGCTGTAGGAATCCCAGAAGGTGATCGTGCCGCTGATCGCCGCCGCCGCGCCCGGGCTCGCACTCGCACTCGACGGACCTGCCGATGACGTGACCGGGGCCGCGGCCGGGGCGGACGCGGCCCCGGCCGGCGCCACCGTGGCCGCGCCGCCGCTGGTCAGGCACCCGGCCAGGATCAGGGGCAGGGCGACGAGTACCGTCCCCAGTCGCATCAGTGATTTCGATCTCACCAGAGTCCTCCTCGGCCCACACGGGCCCGGGTACGGCTGCCACCTGTCCGATCGGGGACGGCTGACGCAGCGCTCGCCTCATCGCGCAGATGAGCAGGATGAAATAGCTCCCGCAGGACGAGGGTGGCGGCCCCTCGCGCCCAGGCATCGTCCCCCCACGGCTCGATCACGGGCATCCAGCGCTCGACCGCGCGCTCCGCCAAAGCCTCCTTCCAGTTCGTCCGCTCGATCACGGCTTCACGGAGCGGATCGAGATAGACCGCACCGAGCCTGACGCCCTCACCCGAGACGATGACGCGTTCCGGATCGAGGACGGTCGCGGCGTTGACGATCGCGCCGCCCACGAGACGACCGGCCCGGGCGAGGATGCGGGCGACCCGCTCGTCAGTGGTCGCGTCGGCGGCCAGCTCGCCCGGCTCCACGAGCCGACCTGTCGTCGCCTCGACCGCGCGCACGAGCGCGGGCTCGGCGGCGATGGCCTCGAGGCACCCGCGCCGGCCACACCAGCAGCGCGGGCCGTCCGGCACGACCGTGACGTGACCGAGCTCGCCCGCGCCGCCGGACGCGCCGCGGTAGACCGACCCGTTGAGGACGGCGCCCATGCCGATGCCGCGCCCGATCGTTACGACCATGAAGTGCTGGAGTCCGCGCCCGGCGCCGAAGAGCTGTTCGGCAATCGTCAGTGTGTTGACGTCGTTGTCGAGGTGGACCGCCAGGCCGAGGCGGTCGGAAAGGAGCGTGACCAGGTCGAGGTGGGACCACTCCAGCAACGGGGAGAGGGCCACCCGCCGGGTTGCCGGGTCGACCATGCCCGGCACGCCGATCCCCACGCCCAGGATGGATGCACCATCGATGCCGGCGCTCGTACAGAGCTGCTCGACGGCGGTGGTGAAGAGCTCGGCGACCGAGTCGGAATCGGCTTCGCGTCCGCGCGGCACCGTGATGAAGGCCCGCGGCGTGGCCTCCAGGTCGGTCAGCGTGGCTGCCAGGTCGTCCGCGGTGACCTTGATTCCGACGACGTACCCGGCCGTCGGATTCACCCGCAGCGGCGTGGCCGGTCGGCCGATGCTGCGCACAACCTCAGCTCCACCGGGGGCCCCCCCGTCCTCGAGGAGGAACCGCGTGTCGAGGAGGTCCGCTGTGATGGCGGTGATCGTCGAGGGGCTGAGCCCAGATAGCCGGGCAAGCTGGGCGCGGGAGAGCGAGCCCTGTTCCCGCACGAGGTTCAGGACGAGCGAGCGGTTGATGTCCCGGATCAGCTCGCGGTGCCCGGTCCGCATGGGTGCCTCGTTAGTTCGTCGAATGGACGAACTAACGATCCCACGACTGTCAAGAAGGCTGAAGATCGATCCGCGAAGGAGGTTCAGTCGCCTTCGTAGAGTCGCTCGAGGTCGATGAGTTCGATGTCGCTTCGCCCCTCCGCGGCGTCGAGAACATCCGCCGCGAAGCCCGAACGACCGAAGAGCAGGAGTTTGGTTCGGCTGACGTCCGCCCGCGCGACGAGCAGACCGCGCAGCCGGTCGAGGCGTCGGAGATCGTCCATCGTTCGCATTGCTTCACCCCCCTTTGCCTCGCCAATCGCGATCAGGGTGGCCTTATCGTCGGTCTGCTCACCCTCGACCACAACGTCGAGCTCGAACGACTGCTTGAGGTCGCGGTCGTTCACCTGGGCGAACCCGACACGTCGCGCCAGGCCGCCAAGCGTTCGCTCCGACGCGTATCGAGCCGCCCACGCTCGGGCCAGCGATTCGAAATGGGGACCCACGACCTGTGAGTCGAAGCGGGCTCGCGCGTCGGTCCACGCCTCGTGCGTCAGTCTCGCGGAGAACCGAGCGAGATCGCGTCGCAGGACCGCGAAGTAGAAGCGCAGGAGCGGGTCGGCGATACGCAACAGCGGACGGTTGGGTCTCAGAAGATCATGGTCGCGGATGACGAAGTGCGCTCTTTCCAGTTGGCCCAGCGGGTAGTCGAGCAGCCCTTCGTCGCGACCGAGTTCGTTCGCGACCCCACCCTTCGTCGCCTTGCCACCCGCAATGGACGCGATGATCGAGCGATACAGCGCCCGATCCGACATCGAAGGGTCTTCGGTCAGGAGGTAGTCGGCTTCGCGAAAGAGGGCGTGGGATGGGTTGAGCACACCGGCGCTCATCCACTCCTCGAACTCGCTCAGGTGGACAGGCGCTGCACCGTCGAGCAGGTCGCGGTAGCCAGGCGGACCCCCGAGGACTGCGTTGACGAAGAAAGCGACCGTCAGATCCTCGATGCCCCAATAGGCACGAGCCTGCCGGAAGTCAAAGCTCGAGACGGGCATGTCGAGCTTGGCGCGGCCTCGTAGTGCCTTGCTGCCAGTCAGCAGATGCGCCATCACCGACAGTGCGGATCCGCACAGGATCAGGCGGAACCAGGGGTGCCCTCCCGTGCGCGCCGCGTCGTAGGCCGCCTGGATAACTGACGGGAGCTCGCCCGAGTCTCGCAGCAGATATGGGAACTCATCGATCACGATGAGCCGCCCGTTGGCTGCCTGTGCGAGCGACTGAAAGGCGGTGCTCCAGTTCTCAAAGCGGGAGCCGGGTGGAGCGGGGAATCCCGCAAACGCGGCTGTCGCCCCGAAGAAACTGGCCAACGCGGCCACCCGCGTCTCCTCGAGGGCTTGATACTGGAAGCCGCCGGCAGCCCGTCGGAGGTGATCGAGCATGAAGCTCTTGCCCTGGCGCCGTCGACCGTAGACGAGGCCGATGCTTGGCATACCCTCGGGCCCGGAAACGAACCGGGCAAGGTCCTTCCACTCGGTTTCCCGGTCGAACAGGGCACCAGGTCGTTCGACGGGAGAGGTGCCGTTCATGCGAGGGAGGCCGCCTTCCGAGAGTGGTAAATCATCTTAGGTGTTACCATGCTTAGGTGTAACTGAATTAAGGGGTAATGAAGGTACACCCATGATGAGCGGGTTGTCAACCCGCCGTGGCGGCCTGTGCGGCCGCGGTGGCCTGTCCGGAGGTGGCAGAGGACACAGATGGACTTACCAACCGGTGCGACGCACTTGCGGAACGGTGTACGAAACGTGAGAGGATCGTCGATAGGGGCGCCCGGGTCGCAGGGGTGCGGGGCTCCCGTCGGGCGGGGACCATCGCCCGCAACCGACCTGGAGCGGACCCAACCGGGCATCAAGGATCCCGCCGGGCCGCCCAGCCGAATGGTTCTGGGACGCATCGCCGATGGGTTGGCGTGGGGGGTGCAGGCCCGGCGCGATGGGCGCCCTCGACCGTGCGCAGCCCGGCGAAGTCGTAGATGGTGGCGACGCTGGCGGCCTTGCGTCGATGAAGCCCGCCGGGCCGGCGCACCTCTGGCACGTCCTCGACGCGCTCCGGGTCGTGCAGTAGCAGATGGACTTCCCGCGCATGGCCGGGCCCTGGCAGCCGGCAACCCGCTCGGACCGGGACCGCTCCCGGTGGCGCTCGCGCACCTGACCGCCCACCAGCGCGAGACCCGGCTGACGTAGGCTTCAGGGATGTGGCGCAGTGGCGGGTGGCGGGGCGGGGCACGGGTTCGCACTGCCGTCCCGACCGCGGTGCTGCTGGTTGCGCTCGTCTCCGGCCCCGGTGCCGCGGCCCCGTCAGCGGCCGCAGGGTCGCCGGCGGCCGGTCCGACCGGGACGCAGGCGCCCCGCTCGATCGACCTGACGGCCCTCTATCACGACAGCCGCGACGGCCTGTACCGCACCCCCGGCGGTGCCGTGCCGGCGGGCACGGCGATCACGCTCCGGCTGCGCACGCGTCACGATGGGGCGACATCGGTGCAGCTCCTGCTCGGCGAGGGCGCCGGCTACCGGGCCCTGCCCATGCAGGACGTCGCACCTGACATCGCGTGCGGCGCGCCGCTGCCGGCGGGCGGCACGGCGGCACGGTGCGACCTGTGGGCCACCACGATCACGACGTCGAAGCCGGCGACGCTCGGCTATCACTTCGTGGTCCACGCCGGAACGGCCACGGCGTACGTGAGCGACGACGCGCCGGGGGACGGGGGCCCGGGCGTGGCGGACACCTCCCTGTCGAACCCGGACTGGGTCGTGACGGTCTACCAGCCCGACTTTCAGCCGGTGCCGTGGCTGCAGGGCGCGGTCGTCTACCAGATCTTCCCGGACCGGTTCGCCAACGGCAACCCGACGAACGACGCGAACCCCCGCCAACCGCGTTACGGCTACCCGCCCGACACCACCGACCAGATCGTGCGGGAGGCCTGGGGCACGCCGCCGCCGGATCCCTCCACGGGTGGCGAGTACTACGGCGGCGACCTCGCGGGTATCCGCTCGAAGCTGCCCTACCTGCACGGCCTCGGCGTGACGGTGCTGTACCTGAACCCGATCTTCTCGTCCGCCTCCAACCACGGGTACGACACGCGCGACTACTACCAGATCGACCCGCGCTTCGGCACTCAGGCCGACTTCGAGGGGCTGGTGCAGGACGCCGCCAGGCTCGGGATGCACGTGATCCTCGACGGGGTCTTCGACCACGTCAGCGCCGACAGCCCGTACTTCGATCGTTATGGCCGTCAGACACACGTGGCCGGCGCCTGCCAGAGCGTCGCCTCACCCTTCCGTGGGTGGTTCGTCTTCGTGCCCCAGCCCAACGGACCCTGCGCCGGCCCGGACGGCCCGCACACGATGAACTACACGGGCTGGAACTCCATCGCCACCCTGCCGGTCCTGAACAAGCGGGACCCTGCCGTCCAGCAGCTCATCTACGGCGCTCCCGACTCGGTGGCGCGCCACTGGCTGCGGCTGGGGGCGGGCGGCTGGCGCATCGACACGATGTCTGACCCGTCGTTCCCGGCCGGCTTCTGGCAGGCGTTCCGGACCGCGGTCAAGGCCCAGAAGCCCGACGCGCCGATCATCGGAGAGGCGTGGCAGCGCGACCAGGTCCTGCCCCTGATCCGCGGCGACACGGCCGACACGATTACGGACTACCGCTCCCGCACCCCGTTGCTTGCGTACCTGGGGACGGCCGACTCGCGCGGCTTTCCGGACGACGGCGCATCGGGGCTGTCCCCCTCGCTCCTCGCCTCAGAGCTCGCGGGCGTGCTCGAGGACGAGCCGCCCGCGGTCGCCGGGACCGCCTTCCGGCTGCTCGACAGCCACGACACCGAGCGGGCGCTCTGGTCCCTCACGCCGGGCAACACCGCGGCCGACAAGGCGACCCCGGCGAACCTCGCCGTGGGCAAGGCGCGACTCCGCGTCGCCGCGCTCATGCAGTTCACGCTGCCGGGCGCCCCGGTCATCTACTACGGCGACGAAGTCGGCATGACCGGCGCGACCGACCCCGACAACCGCGGCACCT
>JAJYJR010000752.1 GCA_021789355.1 Chloroflexota bacterium
GTCAGCGCAGAGTGAACGCGACGGCGAGCCTGGCCGCGACCGGGCGCCCGTCCACGGTGCGGGCGGGCGTGAACACGTATTGGCGGAGCTTGGTGAGGAACTCGGCGGCAAACTCGCGATCCCGTGGCATCGGGTCCAGCGCGACCCCCGTGACCTCGCCCCGCGAGGAGATGTCGAAGATGGCGGTGATCACGCGGCCCCGGAGCGCACCGGGCACGTGCTGAGGCGGGACCAGCACGGTCCGCGGCGTCGGCGGGTAGAACTGGCCCCCGCCACCGGAGTCCGGCCCGACGCCGGTGCCGTGACCCGACCCCGTTCCGCCGCCGGAGCCGCTCCCGGCACCCGGCCCCGTGCCGGACCCCTGTCCCGATCCGAGGCCGGAGCCCACCCCACCGAGCTGCGGTGGCGGCGGAGGAAGCACTGCCGGCAGTCGGATCTGCGGGACAGGGATAACGACGGCGGAGAGCACCGGGACGGTGACTTCAGTGGGAGGAGCCGGGACCGCGGGCGGGGCGGGGGAGACGTACATGAGCAGAGTGCGGCTCCCGCCGCCACCACCGCCGCCGCGGCCCCGCTCGGAGCCGGGCGCACGCTCATTCAGGACCAGCCGAGCCCCGCTCCAGATCAGGAGGAGCACGACAGCGACGTGGAGCGCAGCCGAAAGGAGCACGCCGCCGCGTGTCCCTCTGCTGCTTACCAATCGCGCAAACGGGATCCCCAGTGGCCGCTCGCTCGTGGGCCGGTCGTGGTCGTCCACGTGCCACCTCCTCCGGCTACCGGCGCCGGAAAGGGATTACTGCACCATGAAGCTGGTGGCCCCGCTGCCCACGTACGCCCCGGCCACCAGATCCTGGACCCGCACCCGCAGCAAGTACCGCCCGGGCGGGACCTGCGCCGGGACGATGTCCAGCGTCTCGACCTCGTAGCCCGCCCGGCTGGCCGGCCGCACCCGCTGAAACTCGAACTTCGTCGCCTGCGGCCAGTCCACCAGCTGGATGTCCCGCGCCGGATTGTCGGTCTTCAGCAGCTCGTAGCGCACCTGGTAGCGCACCGCGCCCGAGTCGGCGCGCAGCCCATACACCTCGGCGTAGCTGCGCACCGTTGTCCCCTCGGGGAACGTCAGCGTCCGCTCGAGGTGCCGGAGCATCGCGGCGCGGTCCGGCGCCGTGTCAGGCCAGGCCGGCGCCAGCAGCAGCCCGCTCACGGCGCGGCGGCGGTTGAAGTTGCGCACGGTGATCCCAAACGTCTGCCGTCCCAGCTTCCCGCCGTCACGGGCCTGCGCGAGCAGCACGTACCGGCCGGGACGCCGGCTGAGCGTCGCCACGCCGTCGCTATCCTCCGCCACGTCCCCGCCAGCAAGGTCCCCCACCAGCGACGCCGCGACGGCCCCCTTCGTGCTGACCACGACCACGTCGGTGTGCGCCGAGTCGCCGAGATCGGCCAGCTGCGCGAACCAGACGCCGAAGCTCAGCGGGGCAGGCACGTCGCTCGCATCCCTCGTGAGCGCGGTTTCCGCCGTCTGGAACTGCTCCTCGTTCATCGCCCGGAAGACCATGTCAGGCACCGGGATGTCGGGAGAGAACGCGCTGGGCCGCGCGAAGCGGACCTGGCCGTACTGGTCGTAGTCCCAGAGCTGCATGGCCGGCGAGTTGCAGTGGGGGTCCGACTTGTTGTAACCGCCCACGGTCACGTGGTCGGGGGGTCCGAGTCTGAGGTATGTGATCCCCTGGTCGTCGAGGCCGGTGGCGAGGTTGTAGCCCACCCGCGCCGCGACGCTGTCCATGCTCCGCAGGTCGAGGTTCAGGGGGGCGAACATGGCTGCCCGCACCCCGGCCGGAACCATCGCTTGGATAGCCCCGGACGCTGCGCCGAGTTCTTGGTCCGTGACCAGCGCCCACGGGCTGGGGTTGATCCGGGCTCGCTCTGCAGCAGGGCTGACACCGGGGGAGGGGATCCCGACCGCTGCGGCGGCTTCATCCGGGTGTTGAGCGGCCCATCTCTGGAGCATCTGATAAGTGCAGCCCATCTCGCAGTACCCGAACGGCATGTGCAGCCTCACCGCGCCCATGGTCTGGAAGACCTCACACCGCTCGTTGTATTGGCGCTCCGCGCGCGAGGGCTCGAGATCCATCGCCCGGCTCACCGCGTTGTGATAGTACGAGATCAAGGGATGCAGCAGCGGGTAGTGCTTGCGGGCGTACCGCAGCCGCTTGAAGTGCTCCGCCACTCGCGCGTTGACGCCGGCGAACAAGTCCGGGTTCCGCCGCGCCCAGAACGCCGTCAGCCAGGCGCCCCGCTGCGCCGGCGGCACCAGCGCCCACGCCTTGATCTCCCAAGGCCGCGCGATCCCGATCACCTGGCGCCACAATACTCCCGTCGAGTCCTGGTCGGCGTGCGCCAGCGCCCGATGGTAGAACGACCACCCCGTCGCCGTGTCCCCCGCCTCGAACGCGCTCTGCGCCCGCAGCGCCAGCCACGCCGTGTTGGTCGAGTCCGTCGCTAGCGCCGCATCGAGCAGCTTGTCGGCGTCCCTGTACCGCTCGTCCTCGATGTCCAGCAGCGCGATGCGCGCCCGCACGATCGGGTTAGCTTCGAAGGGCCTCAGCCGCCGACGCATGTCGCGCCGCGAGCCGGTGTTCTGGAACAGCGTCAGCCAGTCGTCCCATGCCTCGGGATAGAGCGGATCCAGGCTCAGCACCTTGTCCAAGCCGGCCCGCGCCATCGCTTCGCCGTCGTCCCCGCCCAGCCACAGCCCCGCCTCGGCGTACTTGAAGAACGGGATGGGATCGTTGGGCGCGAGCCATTCCGCCCGCTGGTACGCCTGCGCGGCCTGGAGCCGGCCGACGGTCTCGTGCTTCATCCAGGCGTTGCCCAGGACCAGGAACCCTCGTTCGTCGCGCGGGTGCTCGATGGTGTAAGCGTCCGCGGCGTGGATCGCGGCCTCGACCTGGCCCGAGTCGAGCAGGGCCCGCGCGTGAGCCAGGTCTGGGGGCACCGTGTCCTGCGCGAGCACGGCCTGCGTGAGAACACAACTGAGGAGAAGAAGGACGCCGGGCAGCAACGGGCGCGGCGTCGCGCGGGTGCCGAGGCGCTGGAGCAAGGTGGGGCTCGCCATGGCGACCTCCAGGGTGGGAGGTGGTCCCAAGAGTAGTATATGGGGGGGGGGGGGTCACTCAAGCGTCAGTGGGGGGGCCCTCCCTCCGCTCCGGCAGCGGCACGGAGTCCGCCTCTCACGATCCTGCAGCATCCCGGCCTCGCGCAGGCGGCGCTCGCCGCGCATCTTTGGCGCCGCGTCGCGCCGTACGATGCGTTCCCCGCAGGAGCCCGGAGGCCTCACGATGCACCCGCGCACCCACAGCGTCCGACT
>JAJYJR010000753.1 GCA_021789355.1 Chloroflexota bacterium
CCACGGGATCGCGAGTTTGCCGCCGAGTTCCTCACCAAGCTCCGCCAATACGTGTTCACGCCCGCCCGCACCGTGGACGGGCGCCCGGTCGCGGCCAGGCTCGCCGTCGCGTTCACTCTGCGCTGACGTCGGAGAGCGGAGCTCCTCCCGGTGGTGCGCCCCAACACGCGACGCGGAACGGTGCAATCCCGAGGCGCCTCGACGGTAACGGAGTGTCGGGGCTACAGAATTCAGGCTTGCGCTCACTGACCCAGTGACCAACGTGCACCGAGGGATGCCTGCGGAAGCGCGAGAGCCGACAGTGCCGTCGTGGGGGTCAGGGTAAAGGCGAGAAGGAGGGCAGCATGAACCAATCGCCACGTCCCCGAGGCAAAGTACGGCTGGTGTGGGCGCTGTTGCTGGTGAACGCACTGATGTTCGGCGGAAGCAACCTGCTGCGCGCATCCTCCGGCCCGCAGGGTCCCATCTACGGATATCAGTGCGGCTGTCAGAACGGGCTCCCGTATTGTACCACCGCGCGATGCAGCACTGGCCCGTGCTGTGCGACTCCTGGCCTCCCTGGGTGCTCCAACAGCTGCGGTTGAGGTTGCGCGGGCAGGCGTAATCCCGACCACACGAGTCATTGTGGTGGCAGGTTGGCCCTAACGCTCCGCTGAGGGCTGCAGGGTATATGGCGTAGGGCGTCCTCCAGCCGGAGGTTGACATGGCGAGTCCTAGCTGCCGTAGGCGCCGGAGCGTGCATGCGGCTGCCTCCTGGACAGCGCTCCTCGGTATCGTGCTGCTGTGGCCTACGATCGGGGCGGAGGGGGTGCGGGCGCAGGATACCGTGCCGTCAGCTCTCGTGCGGGCGCGAGCGCTACTGGACTCCGGCCAGGTCGAGGAGGCGATCCACGTCGCGGAGGCCTATACCGTTCAGCATCCGCGCGACGAACGAGGGTTCCTGGTCCTGGGCGATGCCTGGATGAAGCACATGCCCATCGGCCGCTTCCAGGCCGCGCAGGCCTACCAGCGCGCCGAGTGGCTCGCGCCGAACGATCCCGTGCCGTTCTTCAAGTACGCGCGGGTGGGCCTGTGGCTCGGCGGGGACGACGGCGAGGCGATGGCGCGGCAGGGACTGGAGAAGGTGCTGGCGCTGGATCCGCTCTACCCCGAGGCCTGGGACGACTGGTTGACGCTGTTCCGCAACGGTGGGGCCCGGCACGACATGCGCAAGCGCCTCGAGCCGTTTGCGGCCAACCCGATCGTGCGCGCCCGGATGGCGCTGCTGGATATCGAGGACGAGCGGTACCGGGACGCGAACCGGCTGCTGGCCGCGGCCCTGGCGACGGATTCGGCCAGCCCGGCGTGGCTGGCGCTGCGGGCGCAGAGCGCCTTCGAGGCGGGGGACACGACGGCGGGCTGGGGGTTCTACCGGCGGGCGCTGGCGCACGCGGACCAGGATTCGACGGGGGTGTTGTGGCACCAGGTGATCGGGATCGCGCGGCCGTGGGAGATCAGGGCGTGGGCGCTGGTGCCTCCGACCGAGCGGGGCGCGTCGCTGACGGCCTTCTGGGCGCGGCGGAATCCGGACCTGTTCGCCGGCGTGAACGCGCGGGTGGCCGAGCATTTCAAGCGGCTGCGCTATGCGCGGAAGCACTATCCGCTGCTGCACCCGCTGATCTCGTACTATCACAACGCCGTCAGCCGGGCGATGAACCTGGAGCCCTCACGCGGTGAGCGCCAGTACAACGCACGCTGCGAAGTCTTTCGGACCTTGCAGCCCGTATACCTTCAGGATCCCTCCTGGAAATTGGCGGATTGGTGCGGCGGACCGTGCCCACCCTGGATGGTGAAGAGGCTGGCGGCGATGCATCCCGACGAAGTTGCCGCCGCGCTGATCCCCGACCCCGGGGTGAGCAGCGCGACTGAGCGAGCGCGGATCAACCCGAGCCGGTGGGCGCTGGTGACGGACGAGGAGCTGGCGCGGGCGGGCCCGCTCATCCAGGCACTGGTGCCCGCCGGCGTGCGGCAGGCGATGTTCGCCCCCCTGAACCTCGATTTCCGGAGCATGGACAGCGTCGCGGCGCGGGTCGGCTACAACCTGGCCACGGGCCTGGACGACCAGGGCATCACGTATCTGCGGCTGGGCCCGCCGGACAACGTGATCGTGGGCGGGCTGAACAAGGCGGACCCGCACTGCGTGTCGCCGGCTATGCAGCTCTGGGACTACGACCGGTACGGGCAGGTGCGGTTCGCGCGGCCGAGCGCGTTCTCCTACGACGTCCCGGTACCGGACATGGTGTTCCGGGCCATGGACGAGCAGCAGTTCCAGACGGCGGAGACCGCGCTCACCACCGATGCCAGCGACGTACCGGCGCCGCTGAGCTTCGGGGTCTGGTTCGCGGAGTTGGCCGACCTGGGGGATCCGGCGCGGACCGACGTGGTGGTTGTCACGACGCGGGGGGCGGTGGCGGCGTCGCTGGTCGGGGACCTGGGGGCCGGCGCGGTGGCGGTGGACAGCGGCGGGGTGGTGACCCTGAGCCGGCGGCCGGGCCGGTACATGCTGCTGGCGCAGTCCCGCGAAGGGGGGAAGCTAGGGCGGCAGACGATTGGGCTCACGGTGCGCGACTTGAACCGGCGCCACGCCGTGAGCGGCTTGCTGCTGGCGCCGGCGTGGCCGGACACGGCGCCGGATCGGGCGGCGATGCTGCGGCACCTGGAGCGGACGCTGACCTTTGCGCCGGGCGTCACGGTGCGGAGCTACGCCGAGGTGTACGGGCTGCACACCGACTCGGGCGTGGTGCGCTACCAGGTGCGCTACGAGCTGCTGAAGACGGACAACCCGGCGCGCGACCTCCAACTCGTGGACTGGCCGCGGGCGACGCGGTTCGCGTTTGAGCGGGTGCGGCCGGCGAGCCGGGCGGGCGTCGAGGTCGAGACGCTGGACATCATTCCGGCGCAGGTGCCGCCGGGGCGGTACTTGTTACGGGTGCGGGTGCAGGACCTTGTGGCGGGGGCCTTCGTCGGCAGCGGCGCTACCAGCTTCGACGTGCAGTAAGCGCCTACGCGTACCGCGCCATGGCCAGGTCCACGATGTCGCGCATCAGGTCGGTGTAGGTCCGGCCCGACTTGCGCGCCGCCATGGCGAACTCGGCCCCCGAGGAGAGCCACGGATTGGGGTTCGCCTCCAGCACGTAGATCTCGCCCTTCGGGGTCAGGCGCATGTCCACCCGCCCGTAGTCGCGCAGCTTCAGCGCCTGGTAGGCGGCCACGGCCTTCTCCTGGAGCCGCTCGGTGGTCTTCTCGTCGAGGTCCTCGACGACGCGCGTATGCGTCTTCTTGTAGGCCTCCGAGTCCTTCTCCCACTTGACGTCGGTGCCGGCGA
>JAJYJR010000754.1 GCA_021789355.1 Chloroflexota bacterium
GTACTTCTTGGCGTTGTCCCACGCGCCGCCGCCGTTGTTGAGGACCGAGGCGAGCAGCACGCCCGCGATGGTGCCCACCATCAGCAGGCCGGCGGCGGCCTGGTAGCCCAGGACGAGGCCCACGACGATGGGCGTCGCGACCGCCACGGCGCCCGGTGCCACCATCTCGCGGAGCGCCGCCCGCGTCGTGATGTCGACCACGCGCGCGTAGTCCGGGCGCTGCGTGTAGTCCATGATGCCCGGCATCTCGCGGAACTGGCGGCGCACCTCGACGATGATCGACTGCGCGGTGGTGCCCACCGCCCGGATGGCGAGCGAGCTGAAGAAGTAGACCAGCATCGCGGCGATCAGGGCCGCCACGAACACGCCGATGTTCGACAGGTCCACGGAGGTCATGAGCTGGACGCCCTGCTTGCCGGCCGCGATCTGCCGCGACAGGATCAGGTTGACCTTGTCGATGTACGCGCTGAACAGCAGGAAGGCGGCCAGCGAGGCGGACGCGATCGCGTAGCCCTTGGTGAGCGCCTTGGTGGTGTTCCCGACGGCGTCGAGGCGGTCGGTGATCTCGCGCGCGCCGGCCTCGCTGCGCGAGAACTCGGCGATGCCGCCCGCGTTGTCGGTGATGGGCCCGAAGGTGTCCATGGCGAGCACGTACGCGCAGGTCATCAGCATGCCCATGGTCGCGACCGCGGTCCCGAAGATGCCGCCGATGTTCTGCCCCTGCGCGTTCAGCAGGTTGGCCTGCGAGCCCAGCCAGTGGCTGAGCAGCAGCGCGATCCCGATGACGATGGCGGTGGCGAACGTAGTCTCGAAACCGACCGCCGTGCCGGCGATGATGTTGGTGGCGGGGCCGGTCTTGGAGGCCTCGGCGATCTCCTTGACGGGGCGATACGAGCCGGCCGTGTAGTACTGCGTGATGTAGACGAAGGCGATGCTGGTGGCCAGGCCGACCAGGCCGGCGCCGAAGAACCAGAGCCAGGTTGGGAGCCCGGATGCACCGGTCTGCGACCCGGTCTGCATCATCACGTTCGTGACGATCAGCATCCCCACCGCGCTCAGGCCCGTGGTGAGCCAGTAGCCGCGGTTGAGGATGTTCATGGGGTCCTCGTCCTCGCGGCCGCTCAGGGTGTACAGCGACACGATCGTGGCCAGCAGGCCGAAGGCGCGCACGACCAGCGGGAAGAAGATCCAGGACTCCGGGCTCGGCCAGCCCGCGCTCACCGCGACGTTGTAGATGCCGACCGCAAGGATCATCGCGCCGATGTTCTCGACCGCGGTCGACTCGAAGAGGTCGGCGCCACGCCCGGCGCAGTCGCCCACGTTGTCGCCGACGAGGTCCGCGATCACACCGGCGTTGCGCGGGTCGTCCTCGGGGATCCCGGCCTCCACCTTGCCCACCAGGTCGGACCCCACGTCGGCGGCCTTGGTGTAGATCCCGCCGCCGAGCTGCGCGAAGAGCGCCACGAACGACGCGCCGAAGCCATAGCCCACGATGAGGAACGGCGCCTGGTCCGGGTGGCTGAAGCCGCCGTAGACCACGAACATCGCCCACACGCCGGCGAGCGACAGGGCCACCACCAGGAAGCCCGAGACGGCCCCGCCGCGCATGGCCACCTTGACCGCCTCGACCAGGCTCCGGCGGGCAGCCGCCGCGGTGCGCACGTTGGACTTGACGCTGACGTACATGCCGATGATCCCGGAGGCCATCGAGCAGGCGGCCCCGACCAGGAAGGCGACCCCGGTGCGGATGCCGAGATCCATGCCGTAGACATCGGTGTCCGAGACCTGCCTGGTCTCGACCAGCCCGATGACCACCGCGATGATCACGGCCACCACCAGGGCGAGCACGGCGATGGTGGTGTACTGGCGGCGAATGAACGCCACCGCCCCCTCGTAGATCGTGTCGGCGACGTCCAGCATCGCCTGCGTCCCCGTATCGTGCGACAGCACGTCGCGTGCCAGGTACAGGGCGAAGAGCACCGTCGCCAGGACGGCGATCGGGATGAGCCAGGGCATCGCACCGGCTAGACCGCTCACGTCGGACACGCCTCCCGTAGACAAGGAAAGACCCCCCGCTGCGAGCGGGGCAGGCACGCGGTTTTCGGCAGGCCGGAGTGTAGCATGCGGTCCCGGCCGGCCCGGGCTATGCATTGCATATCCATTCGCCTACGGCAGCCAGCGCGGCTGCGTCCCGTCCGGCGACAGCTGACGCAGCTCCCGCCCGTCCGTGCGCACCTCCCAGATGCCCGCGCTCGGGCCGCCCGCCGCCGGGACCCGCACGAACACCATCAGGTCGCCCGCCGGCGAGAACGAGGGCTCCCGATCAGAAAGGTCCGTCGCGGCGCTCAGCGCCAGCGGGGAGCCACCGCTCGCCGGCTGGAACAGCACGTGCTGCGGGCTCCCGCTCGAGAGCCAGGCCATGCCCCCCTGCGACGAGACGCTGAGCCAGGGCCCTCCCCGGGCCAGGGGCGCCGGTGCCGCGCCGTCCCGCAGCACCCACGCGGAGGCACTGGCCTCGCCCGCGCCCGTCGCGTCCACCACGAACCCGCGGTCGCGGTCGGACCACTGCATGGGTCCGGTCGGGTCGCGCAGGCCCGTCGGGGTGGCCGCACCGCTCGCGAGGTCGATGCGCACGATCTGGCCGCTCGGGTCCACGACGAGCGCGGTGGCGCCGTCCGACGAGACGGCCGCGACCGTCGACCAGGGGTCCGGCTGCACGGCGTCCGCCGTGTCCGCGACGCCATTGACCGAGCCGGTGGGCGGTGCGCCGCCGGGCAGGAGCTGCCGCACCTGCTGGCTCGAGTCGATCGGGAGGAGCCAGATACCACGGTCTTCACCGGCGAGCCTCCCGCGTCGACCGACGATGACCGCGGTGCCGTCGGGCAGGAGGCGGGGGGCATAGTCGAACGCGTCGCCCGGGGTGAGGACGGTAGGGTTCGAATCGCCGAGCCTGAACGTCTCGACCAGGCCGCCCGACGCGTAGACGACCCGCTTCCCGTCGGCGGTGACGTCGTAGGCCGTCACGGGCGCGAGCTCGTCCGTCAGCTGCCTGGGGTTGCTGCCGTCCGGGTTCATCGCCCACAGGTTGCGGACACCGGTGCGCGCCGAGAGGAACAGCACCTGGTTCTGGAGCGAGTCGGTGGGGGCACCCGTGGTGAACGACCAGGTCCGCCCCGCCGCCACCACGCTCGGGTCGCCGGCGCGTTGGACACCATCCAGCAGTTCCACCGTGTACGTGGTGTGCGGCGCCAGCGGCGCGGAGGGCTGGTACACCAGGACGCTGGCGGGCGGCGTGTCCCCCGGCACGTCGTCCGGCACCGTCTCCACCCGCAGCTCGCCGGGGGCGGGCGGGGTGACCTGGACC
>JAJYJR010000755.1 GCA_021789355.1 Chloroflexota bacterium
CATGGCCGTGGGTCTCGCGCACGAAGAGCGTCGAGATCCCGAGACCCAGCCCGGCGTACGCCAGGCCCAGGAAGAAGGGTGCCGGGCGCAGCCCCGCCGACTCGGCGATGAGGCCCGTGGCGAGCGCCGTCACCGCCACCGCGCCGTAGCCGGCGGCCTCGTTGAGACCCATCGCCAGGCCGCGCCGCTCGGGCCCGACGAGGTCGATCTTCATGATCACCGTCGTCGACCAGGTCAGCCCCTGGTTCACCCCGAGCAGGACGTTGGCGAGCACGATCCAGCTCCAGTCGGGCGCCCACATGAGCAGCAGCGGCACGGGCAGCCCGATGAGCCAGCCGACGACGAGCACCGGCTTTCGGCCGTAGCGATCCGACAGCGTCCCGGCGAAGAAGTTGGTGGCCGCCTTCACGACGCTGAACGCGACGATGAACGTGATGGCGGCCGTGAACGCCTCGAGCCCGAAGACCTGCGTGGCGAGCAGCGGCAGCACCGTCCGCTCCTGGCCGATCATCCCGCCCACGAGCGCCACGACGCCCACGAGCAGGGTGAACTGCGGCAGGTTCGCTCGGAGGCCAAGCCGGATCACGCCCGGCTCGGCCTGACCTGCGGGCATCGAAGCGTCGACGGGCGGCTCGTTCACCGGCCACTCCCGACGCTCACGTCTGGTCCGGCGCCCAGGTGCGCGGTTGTGTGCTCGACCATCACCGTCGCCCTCCGCTCAATGGACGGGCGCCCTGCGCCAGCCGCCGCCCGGGTTATGCCCGAACCCACTGAAGCCACCGCCGGTGTCCCGATTGCACCGCTCGACCACGGCGCGGCGTGCCCGCTCCCTGATCCCCCGGCCACTGGCTCAGGTCCCAGGTCGTCTCGTCGGGCTCATCGGGGTCGGAAACACCGAAGCCCACTGGTACCGGCTCCAGCAACGGCACTGGCCGTCGTCTTTCGTCGTCGTGGCCGGTTCCCTTTCCGGAACGACGGCGTCATCCGCCGCCGCTCTCACGGGCCAACTCGTCGTTCACCTCCGCCAGGCGCTCTTCGAGGTGCCGCCTGGCTTCCTCGAGGTCCTCGCGGCGCGGACGCGACCTCCACCACGGTCCCGCCGACCACGGCCCGACCCAGGTCTGCGACGGTCCCGCCCAAGCCCAGGGCGGTCCTCCGAAGGCGGCTCGCCGCGGTCCCCACGCCTCGTCCCAACAGCACGGACACATCTCACGTACCTCCTGGCCGGGCACCCCGGCCCGCTATGGCTTGCGCTGCGTCACCCGGTACAGCCGGCGGGGCAGCGGGCCCTCCTCGAACTCGCTGAGCTCGAGGAGCTCGAAGCCGGCGGCCAGCCGCTCGACGAGCGCCCGATCGAAGAAGTGGACGATGAAGCCGCCCATCTCGAACATGTCGTCGCCGCGGCCGATCCCCGCCCCGTAGTGGGGATCGGCCTTGGTCCGCACCGTGTAGACCAGCAGCCCGCCCGGGCGCAGGACCCGCCGCACCTCGCCCGCCAGGCGCTCGAGCTCAGGGGTGGTGAGCGCCATGCAGAAGAGCATGTGGGCATAGACCGCGTCGAATGACGCGTCGGCGAAGGGCAGCGGCCGGCGGGCGTCGCCCGCAACCGGGTGCACGAGGCCGCCAAGACCCGCCGCCTCGGCCGTGGCCGCGATCTGGCCCAGGGCGCTCTCGGCGTAGTCGAGGGCGGTGACCTGCAGGCCCTGGCCGGCGAAGAAGAGCGTGTCACGACCCTGGCCGGCACCCAGCTCGAGGAGGCTCGCCGACCCGCTGACGCGGAAGCGCTCCAGGGCGGTCCGCGCCGGCTCGCTCGCCTCGTGTCCGAACATCTCGGCATGGGCGGTGAACGTGCGCACCCAGTGCTCGTGCTGGCGATCGAGGACGGTGGGGGTGACCGCAGCCGGCCTATCCATGGTTCACTCCTCCGGGCTGAAGGTCGGGCGTGACCTCGAGTCGATGCGGACGGCGATCGAGCAGTTGGGCGACCGCTCCGAGGTCGCCGCCCCAGGCCGAGCGTCCGTCGGGCGTCTCGACGACCGGCCGCGACCAGTAACCGAGGCGGGTCACGCGCTCCGCGGCGCTGGCGTCGGCGGTCACGTCGGCCATGACCCACCGAACGCGGTGCTCGTCGAGCCAGCAGGCGAGGGTCGCGCAGGCGGCGCACCGCGGGCGGCAGTAGAGCGCGATCTCCGAGGTCGTCATCAGTCGACCAGCGCCTGGAGCCCACGCACGCACTCCATGACCCGCTCGTCCTCGAGGCAGTAGTAGATCCGCGCCCCGTGCCGCTCCCCCCGGACCAAGCCCCGGTCGGCCAGGATCCGCAGGTGGTGCGAGACCGTCGGCTGGGGGAGCCCGGTGGCGGCCACGACCGAGCTCACCGGGACGCAGACCAGCTCGAGCGCCGAGAGGATCTGCAGGCGGGTCGGGTCGCCCAGCGTCTGGAGGTGACGCGCGAGGCGCCGGGCCTGGTCCGGTGCAAACGGGGGCGATGCGACGAGGGACAGCTCGGTGACGGCCATCGCGGAACCCTCCTTCAGCGCTCCTCGAGCCGCCGGCGCATCGCGTCGAACTGCTCGGCGGTCAGCTCGCCGGCGGCGAAACGCTGGCGCAGGATCTCGAGGGCGTCGGTGTCCCGGCGCTCGCGGCCGTTGCGACCGACCCCGTCGCCCATCCACCAGGGCCCCCACCCGCCCCAGCGCTCGCCCGGCCGGAAGACAAGCACCAGCATCACCAGCATCACGGCCAGGCCGATGATCGGAAAGATCAGCCACTCGCCGCCCATCGGGTAGAACACGTCGAGACTCCATAGGAATGGAGATATGTAGCTTTATCCATTCTCTCTGCGGCAGCACAGGCTGTCAACTGCCATTCGGCCAGACCGCTGCGGGCGTACCCGCAATACCTCCTTGCCGGCTCGAGCCGGCCTTCTTATCGGTTGCGGGGCGTTGCGCGAGGTGCCTCGCTCACCTCAACCGCGAACCAGAGGTCGGCGTGGAGCGGCGGGCGCGTCTCGCCAAACGCGGGGTCGTTGGTCACGAAGTTGAGCGCTTCCCAGTGCGAGCCTGGACCGTCCCAGGTGGTGTCGAAGGTGACCTGGACCAGTGCCTGCTGGCCAGGTGCGATCGGCGCCGACGGGATCGTGGCCTGGGTACAACCGCAGCCCGGTTGAATGGCACGGACGATGAGCGGTTCGTCGCCGTCGTTGGTGATCGGGAAGGTGAATCGGACCAGGGCGCCGAGCGGCAGCGTGCCGGGGATATCCAGGGGGATGCGCGGCAGGCGCAGGCGGGGACCCACGCCACTGCGATCGGTCGGTCGCGGCGAGCCTTGGATCAGCCCCAGATCCATCGGAGGCGGATGC
>JAJYJR010000756.1 GCA_021789355.1 Chloroflexota bacterium
CATCGGTATTTCAAGCGGGGCACCCTCTCCGCCGAGGGCTGGAGCCTCCTCACGCGCGGTGGACGCGACTGGGAGTCCTTCTACCGCGAGCGCTGGCAGCACGACAAGGTCGTGCGCTCCACGCACGGTGTGAACTGCACGGGCTCCTGCTCCTGGATGGTGTATGTCAAGGATGGCTACATCACCTGGGAGAGCCAAGCGGTCGACTACCCGTCGGTCGGGCCGGACATGCCCGAGTACGAGCCGCGCGGCTGTCCGCGGGGCGCCTCGTTCTCCTGGTACACCTACTCGCCGCTGCGCGTGAAGTACCCGTACGTGCGGGGCTCCCTGCTCGAGCTCTGGCGGCATGCGTGTGCGCAGTACTCCGATCCGGTCCAGGCTTGGGGCTCGATCGTCGAGGATCCGCAGCAGGCCGGCACGTATAGACGCCAGCGTGGCAAGGGTGGATTCGAGCGGGCCTCCTGGGACGAGGTGGTCGAGCTGATCGCGGCCGCGCACGTCTACACGATCAAGCGCTACGGCCCCGACCGGGTGGTGGGCTTCACGCCCATCCCGGCCATGTCCATGGTCTCCTACGCTGGCGGCACCCGCTTCCTCTCGCTGATTGGCGGGGTGATCCTCTCCTTCTACGACTGGTACGCGGACCTGCCCCCGGCCTCGCCGCAGGTCTTCGGCGACCAGACCGACGTGCCCGAGTCGGGGGACTGGTGGAACGCCGCCTACCTGATCATCTGGGGCACCAACATCCCGATCACGCGCACCCCGGATGCGCACTTCATGACCGAGGCCCGCTACCGAGGCCAGAAGGTCGTGGTGGTGTCCCCCGACTACTCGGACCACACCAAGTTCGCGGACGACTGGCTGGCCGCGCAGCCCGGCACCGACGGCGCGCTGGCCATGGCCATGGGCCACGTGATCCTGCGCGAGTTCTACGTCGAGCGCCAGGTGCCGTACTTCGAGGACTACGCGCGCCGCTTCACGGACCTGCCCTTCCTCGTGACGCTTCGGGAGCGCGCCTCCGGCGTCTATACGGGTGATCGGTTCCTCCACGCCGCGGACCTGCCCGACGACGTGTCCGCGACGAGCGAGCATGCCGAGTGGAAGACGGTTCTACTCGACGAGGCCACGGGCGCGCCGGCGGTGCCCAATGGCTCGATCGGCTTCCGGCACGGCGAGGAGGGTGAGGGCCGCTGGAACCTCGACCTCGGCGCGATCCGGCCGGCCCTCACCCTGCTCGGACGCCCCGATGCAGAGCCGGTGGCGGTCGACCTGCCCCGCTTCGACGAGGGCGCCACCGAGGGCGGCTCGACGATGCGCCGGGGCGTGCCCGCGATCCGCGTGGCGGACCACCTGGTGACCACCGTCTTCGACCTGCTGCTGGCGCAATACGGCGTCGCCCGAGAGGGGCTCCCGGGCGACTGGCCGGCGGGGCACGACGACCCGGCGCAGCCCTACACCCCGGCCTGGCAGGAGCCCATCACCTCCGTCCCCGCGGCGAGCGTGATCCGTATCGCGCGCGAGTTCGCCCGCAACGCGGAGCTTACTCGGGGCCGCTCAATGATCGCCATGGGGGCCGGCACCAACCACTGGTACCACTCCGACCAGATCTATCGCGCGTTCCTTTCGCTGATCGCGCTGTGCGGCTGCGAGGGCGTCAACGGCGGCGGCTGGGCGCACTACGTGGGGCAGGAGAAGGTGCGACCATGGACAGGCTGGTCGACGGTGGCCTTCGCCGCGGACTGGGTGCGGCCGGTCCGCCACCAGGCGGGCACGCCGTACTGGTACCTCGCCACCGACCAGTGGCGCTACGAAGGGGTCGACGCCGCCGAGCTTGCCTCGCCGCTCGGGCGGGGGCTGTTCGCCGGGCGCGGGTTCGCCGACTGCAACCTGCAGGCCGCCCGGATGGGCTGGCTGCCCTCGCACCCGGCGTTCGATCGCAACCCGCTCGACCTGGTCGCCGAGGCCGACCGCGCGGGACTCGATCCGGCGGCCTATGTGGTGGACGAGCTCCGGGCCGGGCGGCTGCGTTTCGCGGCCGCCGACCCGGATGCCCCCGAGAACTTCCCGCGCGTCCTGACCGTGTGGCGGGCCAACCTGCTGACCTCATCGGGCAAGGGCCACGAGTACTTCCTGAAGCACCTCTTGGGCTCGCCCACCGAGCAGGTGCGTGCCACCGAGACGTCGGCCGCGCTGCGCCCGGCCGAGGTGACCTGGCACGACGAGGCGCCGCAGGGCAAGCTCGACCTGCTCGTGACCCTCGACTTCCGCATGACCGGCACTGGCCTCTTCTCGGACATCGTCCTGCCGGCGGCGACCTGGTACGAGAAGTACGACCTCTCGACCACGGACATGCACCCCTTCGTCAACAGCTTCAACCCCGCCATCGCTCCGCCCTGGGAGGCGCGCACCGACTGGGACACCTTCCGCACCATTGCCGAGCGCTTCTCTGAGCTGGCCCGCACGCATCTCGGCGTGCGGCGCGACCTGATCGCGGCCCCGCTGCTCCACGACACGCCTGACGAGCTGGCCCAGCCATCGGGTGAGGTCCATGACTGGGCCACGGGCGCATGCGAGCCGATCCCCGGTCGCACGATGCCGAGACTGGTCGTGGTGGAGCGCGACTACGGGACTGTGGCCGAGCAGCTGACGGCGCTCGGGCCGCTGGTGGATCGCCTGGGCACCACGGTCAAGGGGCTCACCTGGATCCCCGACCGCGAGATTGCCGAGCTCGGGGAGCGTAACGGGCGGGTGCGCGAGGGCGCGGGCGCCGGGCGCCCGGCACTCGAGCGCGCCGAGCAGGTCGCCGAGGCGATCCTGGCCCTCTCGGGGACCACCAATGGCCGGCTGGCCGTGGAGAGCTTCAAGGCTCTGGAACGGCGCACCGGCCGGCGGCTCGCGGACCTGGCCGAGTCCCGCCGCGGCGATCGCATCAGCTTCGCCGACACGCAGGCCGGGCCGTGCACCGTGATCACCTCGGCCGAGTGGTCGGGGATCGAAGCCGAGGGGCGCCGCTATGCCCCCTTCACCCAGAACGTGGAGCGGCTGGTGCCCTGGCGCACCCTGACCGGCCGGCAGCAGCTGTATGTCGACCACGCGTGGCTGCTGGAGCTGGGGGAGGCGCTGCCGGCATTCCGACCGCCGCTCAGCCTCCGGCGCTACTTCGCCGACCAGGAGCCGGACACCGGCGGCGGGCTCGAGGTCACCCTGCGCTACCTGACGCCGCACTCGAAGTTCTCGATCCACTCCGAGTACCTCGACAACCTGCACATGCTGACGCTCTTCCGGGGCGGTCCGGTGATCTGGCTCAATCGCGAGGATGCGGCCCGCATCGGAGTCCGCGACAACGACTGGATCGAGGC
>JAJYJR010000757.1 GCA_021789355.1 Chloroflexota bacterium
AAGCCGACCGGTACGTGTACGACGAGGGCGGGGACTACCGGTCCGTCATCGCGGCGCACGACGGCCACGCGACCATCGTGCTGGACCCGGCGCAGCTCGTGCGGGAAGGCGGACCGGGCGACACACTCTCGATCGTGTTCGGCGACTCGCGGGGCCAGGCGTCGCGCATCGCGCAGCTGTGGAACGACTGGGGGTCGCAGCAGGGCCACTGGCAGGACTCGCTGATGGCCGGGGTGAAGCGGCGAGAGGCGATGACCCGCGTGAACTACGACGTGGAGCCGTTCGTGGCCGCGCGGGCCGCCATGCTGGCGAAGGAGCGCGACCCCCTCGTGAGGCAGCTCATCGCCCTGCAGATCCTCCAAACGCGGGACATGGGCGCGGCCGTGGACGCGCCGCTGGCGCGGCGGATCGTCCGCGACCTGCCGCCGACGTCGCCCTGGTGGGGGGTGTTCCAGCTCGGCGGCCCCGGCCGGATCGAGGCCGCCTACGCCCTCACCAGTCCCCCGCCGCCGCGAGCCCCCGGCGATACCACCCCGGTTCGCGCGGACACGACGGTCTTCCGCTCCGCGCTGACCTATCTGAACCGGGTGGCGGCCGAGCACCTCGACTCGATCGTGCGGAAGTCGGCGCGCGGCGCCGCCGCCTCGCTCTCCGCGCTCCTGCGTGACGACCGGCAGGCGGGACAGTTCTACGCCCAGCTCGCCGCCGCGCACCCCGAGCCGCCGATGCTGGCGGTGGAGCGGGCCATGCACTCGCCGAACCGGCTCTGGCAGGTCGGTCACGACGTGCCCGCGTTCAGCTTCCCGGCCCTCGACGACACGACGGTGACCTACACGCCGGCCTCCTTCGCCGGCAAGTACGTGCTGCTCGACTTCTGGGCCACGTGGTGCGGGCCCTGCCTGGGCGAGATGAAGTACCTCCAGGCGGCCCACGACAGCCTCGCCAGCCGCGGGCTCGAGATGCTCAGCGTCTCGCTCGACACCGGGCGCGCCGACGTGCGGCGGTTCCGCTCGGGCGAGTGGAAGATGCCGTGGCTCCAGGCGTTCGCGCCCGGCGCGTGGAACAACCCGGAGCTCAAGCGCCTCGAGATCATGATGATCCCGCGCGTCTTCCTCGTCGGGCCGGACGGGAAGATCCTCGCCGTGGACGGCCAGCTGCGCGGCGAGGCCCTGGTGCCGACGCTGCGCAAGGCGCTGGAGGCGCACGTCTCGCCTTGACGGACGCCACGACGGGGCGGTATCGTCTCCCCTCATGTTCTTGGGGGTGGCCGGGATTCCGGCTGCCGCGGCCTCCCCGCCGCTGGTCGTTCTGGGTAATGCCTTGCAAGGAGATCCTCATGCGCTCCGTGCTCGCCCTCGTCACCGTCGCCGCGGCACTCGCCAGCCCCGCGGCGCTTCCCGCCCAAAGCCGCAAACCCGGCGTCACCGTGGTCACCGGCACGCTGCTCGGCAGCGACGGGGCGCCGATGAAGCTCGCCCACGTGCTCATCTGGCGCGGCATGAGCCCGCGGGGAGCCTCGCGCTCCCTGGTGGGCGGCGGTGGGCGCTACGCCATCGCGACCCGGCTTGCCGGCCCGCTGTTCGTCGAGTTCGCCGGCGTGGATCACTACTCCACCATGATCCCGCTGATGGTCGAGCGGCCGGGCACGATCGTCCTCGACGTCCGGCTCAAGCACTATGAGTACACCGACACCCTGAGCAAGCTGGCCGCGATCGGCGACTGGAACCACTTCGCCTTCAGCCCCAGCACACCCCTGGTTCGCCAGCCCGACGGGCGCTACAGCGCCACCGTCCCCGTGGACAGCACGGCCGACAGCCTGGCATACCAGCTCGTGGGTCTGGAGGCGACGGGGGGCGTCGGTCACAGCATCAACGGCACGCAGCCGGGGCGGTACGTCTACGACAATGGCGGCGACTACCGCACCGTCATCCGAGCCGAGGATGGACACGCAACCATCGTCTTCGACCCCACACGGCTGGACCGGCGGCCCAGCGCGCTGACCGTGACCTTCGGCGACCCGCGCTCGACCGAGGCGCGAGCCTACGCGCTATATCACACCTGGAGCACGGAAGAGCAGGCGTTCTTCGACTCGTCGCGGGCGGCGCGGGCACGCCACGACTCCGTGCAGTACGCCTGGGGGCCGGTGTTGCACCGGCTGCATAGCGCGCTCCGGTCGGAGCGCGACCCTCTGCTCCGGCAGCTGCTCCAGCTCCAGCTGGTGGACGCCTCGGGTATGGCGGATTCGACCGACTCGGCCGCGTGCCGGGCGCTGGTCGCGGACATGCCGGACTCGTCGCCCTGGTTCTCGCTGGATCCCAACGCGCTGTTCTCGCTGTACCGCGCGTACGGCGTCGTCTACGGCACCACCGGGCCGCGGCACACGCTCTCCGACTCCGCCCAACGGCAGCTGCTTGGCCGCTACGAGCACCTCGCCACGGTGCTGCCCGACTCCGAGCTGCAGGCGATGGCGCTTGAGAGCGCCGTCTCCCTCGCGAAGTCGCTCCACGACGACCAGCGGTTCAACGCGGACTATATGGCGTTGGTGACCGACCACCCGCAGTCGTCCGTCACCCGGTTCGTGCAGTCGCAGTTCGCGCCCAACCGCCCGCTCAGACCCGGCGTTCCCATGCCGGAATTCCGGTTCGCGGGGCTCGAGGACTCGAGCGCGGCCTATGCCGCCTCCTCCTTCGCGGGGAAGCCGTACCTCATTGACTTCTGGGCGTCCTGGTGCGGGCCGTGCGTGGCGGACATGAAGTACCTCCAGGCGGCGCACGACAGTCTGACGCCACTGGGGGTGACCATGCTGAGCGTCTCGCTCGACAACTCCCGGTCGGACGCGGTGAAGTTCCGCGCGGGCGAGTGGAAGATGCCGTGGCTCCAGGCATTCGCGCCCGGCGGATTCAACAATCCGGAGCTCAAGCGGCTGGAGATCCTCGGCATCCCGACCATCGTCGTGGTGGGGCCCGACGGGAAGATCCGGGCGGTGGATCTCGGGGCGCGCGGCGAGGCGCTGGTGCCGGCGCTGCGGAAGGCGCTGGAGGGCGAGGGAACCCAGTGACCGAGAATCACTCCGCAGTCCCGTCGCGGGCGGCCGCACCATCACGCCTTTGGGCCCGCCTCGCGGCTGCTCCGGCGGCGGTACGGGCGCCCGTCGCCGTCGCGGCCGTGGCGCTGGCCAGCGTGGCGGCCGCGGCCGCGGTGCCCGCCCAGGCACCCGACTTGGGCCTGCGGGCGATCCCGGAATTCGCGGCCGTCCGCTCGAGCGCCCCGTTCCGCGTCGCGGTGCGGCTCGACGTGCCCGCCGGGTGGCACATCTACTGGATCAATCCCGGCGCCGGCGGCA
>JAJYJR010000758.1:0-2667 GCA_021789355.1 Chloroflexota bacterium
CGTCAAGCCGAGGCTGCTCGGACACTGGGGCACCACGCCCGGCCTGAACCTGGTCTACGCGCACATGAACCGGGTCATCCGCAACTGGGGCCTCGACGCGATCTACGTCATCGGGCCCGGCCACGGCGGCCCTGGCATCGTCGCCAACGCGTACCTGGAAGGCACCTATTCGGAGGTCTACCCCAGCATCTCCCGGGACACGGACGGGATGCAGAAGCTCTTCCGCCAGTTCTCGTTCCCCGGCGGCATCCCCAGCCACGTCGCCCCCGAGACCCCCGGGTCGATCCACGAGGGCGGCGAGCTCGGCTACGCGCTCTCGCACGCGTTCGGCGCCGCGTTCGACAACCCCGACCTGTTCGTGTGCGCCGTGGTGGGCGACGGCGAAGCCGAGACCGGGCCCCTCGCCGGCAGCTGGCAGAGCAACAAGTTCCTCGACCCGGTGACGGACGGCGCGGTCCTGCCGATCCTGCACCTGAACGGCTACAAGATCGCCAACCCGACGGTGCTGGCGCGCATCCCGGGCTCAGAGCTGCAGGCGTTCTTCGAGGGCCACGGGTACCACCCGTACGTCGTCGAGGGCGACGACCCGGCCGCCGTGCACCAGCGCCTGGCCGGTGTGCTCGACGACTGCGTGCGCGAGATCCACGAGATCCAGCGCGCCGCCCGCGAGCGTGGCGAGACCGCGCGGCCGCGCTGGCCGATGATCGTGCTTCGGACCCCCAAGGGCTGGACCGGCCCGAAGGAGGTCGACGGCAAGCCGGTCGAGGGCACGTGGCGGGCGCACCAGGTCCCCATGGCCGAGGCCCGGACCAACCCCGAGCACCTCGCCATCCTCGACCGCTGGATGCGGAGCTACCGGCCGGACGAGCTGTTCGACGAGCACGGCACGCTCGTCCCGGAACTGCAGGCGCTGCCCCCCACCAGCTGGCGGCGCATGAGCGCGAATCCGCATGCGAACGGCGGCCTGCTGCTGCGCGACCTCGCGCTGCCGGATTTCCGCGATTACGCGGTGCCCGCCGACCGGCCGGGCACCCGGCGCGCAGAGGCCACCCGGGTCCTGGGCGCGTTCGTCCGTGACGTGATCGCGCGGAACCCCGAGACGTTCCGGCTCTTCGGGCCGGACGAGACCGCCTCGAACCGCCTGGGGGCCGTGTTCGAGGTCACGGACCGGGCCTTCGACGGCGAGATCCTGCCCACCGACGACCACGTCGCGCCCGGAGGCCGCGTCATGGAGGTGCTCTCGGAGCATCTCTGCCAGGGCTGGCTCGAGGGCTACCTGCTCACAGGGAGGCACGGCCTCTTCGACTGCTACGAGGCGTTCATCCACATCGTCGACTCGATGTTCAACCAGCACGCCAAGTGGCTGGAGACCACCAACCGGATCCCCTGGCGCCGGCCGATCGCGTCGCTCAACTACCTGCTGAGTTCGCACGTGTGGCGGCAGGACCACAACGGGTTCAGCCACCAGGACCCCGGCTTCATCGACTACGTGGTCAACAAGAAGGCCGAGGTCGTGCGGGTCTACCTGCCGCCCGACGCCAACTGCCTGCTCTCCGTGGCCGACCACTGCCTGCGCAGCCGCCAGTACGTGAACGTGATCGTAGCCGGGAAGCAGCCCTCGCTGAACTGGCTCTCGATGAACCAGGCGATTCTGCACTGCACGCGCGGGATCGGGATCTGGGACTTCGCGAGCAACGACCAGGGCGGCGAGCCCGACGTGGTGATGGGCTGCTGCGGCGACATTCCCACGCTCGAGACCTTGGCCGCGGTCGACCTGATCCGCCAGCATGTTCCCGACCTGAAGGTGCGCGTGGTGAACGTGGTCGATCTGATGCGCCTGCAGCCGTCCACCGAGCACCCCCACGGGCTCTCCGACGGCGAGTTCGACTCGATCTTCACCACCGACCGGCCGGTCGTCTTCGCCCACCACGGCTACCCGTGGCTGATCCACCGCCTGACGTACCGGCGCCGGAACCACGCCAACATCCACGTCCGCGGCTACAAGGAAGAGGGCACCACCACCACGCCGTTCGACATGGTCATGCTGAACGACCTGGACCGCTTCCACCTGGTGATGGACGTGATCGACCGGGTGCCGGGGCTGGCGTCGCGCGCCGGGCACGTGCGCCAGCTGATGGCCGACCGCCGGCTCGAAGCCCGCGCGTACACCCGGCTGGAAGGCGACGACCTGCCCGGGATCCGGGACTGGGCCTGGCCGTACTGACCGGGCCGCGTCCGTGCCGCGTCGGGGCCGGGCCGCGCCGGGGCCGGGCGACGGCGAACGGACCGAGGGAGGCGCAAGCGATGCGCGTGCTGGTCGTCAACGCGGGCTCGAGCAGCCTGAAGCTCCGCGTGCTGGACGAGGCGGACCGGACGGCAGCCTCGGCCGACCTGCCCGCGCCCCGTGAACACGCCGACGAGGTCACCGTCCCCCCTGTGCTGGCGTCGTTCGGGCCGATCGACGCCGTCGGCCACCGGATCGTGCACGGGGGCCGGATCTACTCCGCGCCGGTGCGCGTCGACGCGACGGTGCGCGCCCGGCTGGAGGCCCTGACCGACCTCGCGCCGCTCCACCAGCCCAAGTCGCTCGCCGCGCTCGACGTGGTCTCCGCGGCGCTCCCGGACGTGCCCGCGGTGGCCTGCTTCGACACCGCGTTCCACGCGGAG
>JAJYJR010000758.1:2677-3343 GCA_021789355.1 Chloroflexota bacterium
GGAGGCGGCAACCTACGCGCTCCCCAGGGAGTGGCGAGAGCGCTGGGACCTGCGCCGGTACGGCTTCCACGGCCTCTCGCACGCGTACGCGTCGCGACGCGCCGCCGAGCTGCTGGGGCGGCCCATCGAGGAACTGCGCATCGTGACCTGCCACCTGGGCGCGGGAGCCTCGCTGGCCGCGGTGCGGGGCGGCCGCTCGGTCGACACGACCATGGGGTTCACCCCGCTCGAGGGGCTGGTCATGGCGACCCGGTCCGGGTCCGTGGATCCGGGCCTCGTGCTCTGGCTGGAGGAACACGTCGGGCTGCCGCCTGGCGAGCTGGCGGCCGCGCTCGAGCACCGGTCCGGCTTGCTCGGGCTCACCGGGACGGCCGACATGCGGGCGATCCTGGCGCGGGCCGGCGCGGGCGACCGGGACGCGGCGGTGGCGCTGGGCGTCTACCTGCACCGGCTCCGGGCGCAGATCGCGGGCATGGCGGCGGCGATGGACGGCCTCGACACGCTGGTGTTCACGGGCGGGGTCGGCGAGAACGCGCCGGAGATCCGGGAGCGCGCGGCCGACGGGCTGGCGTTCCTGAGCGTAGCGATCGACGAGGACGCCAACCGGACGGGGACGGGTGACCGGGACATCTCGGCCACCGGGTCATTCGCGACCACGCTCGTGAT
>JAJYJR010000759.1 GCA_021789355.1 Chloroflexota bacterium
TCGGCACCGCAAGCACGTAGTACACGATCCTGCGGTTCCGCCCGCGTTCGTAGATCTCGAGCCCCTGGTGCGCAGCGAATGCCTTGATCGCGTCGGCCCGGGGGTCCTCGTACTCGGCGAGGTCACCACAAAGCGCAACCGCGAACGTGTAGCGAAGTGTCTGGTCCATCGTGCCCATCTCCGCGTGTCATCCGTCGTCTGGCCGAGCAGACATACCCGTCAGCGCCACCGGGGCGGGCGGGCCGCCCGGCGCGCCGATGGGCCTGGGAGCGCGGCGAACCAATCGGAGACGCCGGCCCAGGCACCTTCGGCCGCGTCGCGCGCGGCGCGTTCGGCCTCCTCGCGGACGGTCTCGCACAGGCAGTGATCAAAGCAGTTGCCGCACGCGGCGCAGTGGTCAAGGCGGCTCCCGTTGTCGTGCAGTGCCCCACACTCGTCGCACCGGCCGATGTCGTCGGGTGCGCGGTCGGTGAGCGTCATGCCCCGTCCTCCGTGTCGGGCGCCATCCCGACCAGGCGTGCCCATTTCGCGTACGCCGCGATGCGGTGCGTCTCGGCCTCGGGCCCCGCGCAGGTGAAGGCCAGCTGCGCGCGATCCAGCAGCACGCGCGCGTAGCCGGGCCAGGTCAGGCGGGCCCGGCGGAAGCGGTCCGAGGCATCGACGTAGGCGATGCCGGCGAGCAAGTACTCCCGGCGCTCGAGAAGCGCCTCGCCCCGGTGCTCCAGCGCGATCGCCTCGGCTTTCAGGGCCGCTCGCTGCGCGTCGGTCATGGTGCTCATCGCGTGCTCCTCTCCCCGCCAACCCCGTGGGGTCTGCCCCCGGGTGGTCGCGCGTCAGGCCGTGGCTGTCGCCAGCGCCAGTTCCGTCGCCGCTTGCGGCAGGGTGCGGACCGCCCCGGCGTTGCCCTGCACGAGCTGGCCCGCCAAGAGCCGGATCAAGGCCCCGCGAGACCCATCGCGCCGCGTCACCACGCCCAACGCCGTCGCGCCGACGGGGAGCGGCCTGATGCCCCACCAGAGCCGCCACTGGCTGGCGGCCGTCGCGGGACGGACGGTGATCTCGGCCATCGCACATCCTCCATTCGCCGGCTCCCGGGCCGGTCGCCGGTGGCCCATCTGGGCGATGCAGGAGGCTCGGCGGCAGGGCCGGGAAGTCAAGCCTCCGCGCGCGAGAACGCTCCGACATCGCCCTCACGCTCGCTCGCCCAAGACGACCGCCCCCAGGGCCTCCCAGCGGGCGTCGGGAAGACGGCCGCTCACGGCCTTGTCCCGCTGCCGACACACCCACTCGCCCAGGCGGAAGCCGTCCCATACCAGCATCCGGCCGACCGGGAATGCCCCGCCCGCCGCGCGATAGCCGCGCAGGGCGGCCAGGCCGCGCGCGAAGTGGGCCGCGGCGTCCGACCAGGCGAAGCCGAGCGCGTCGAGGGTCGCCACCTGCGCGGGCGTCAGCCGGCCGCGCGACCGGGCGGCGCGCAGCGCCCGGGCCAGCGCCGGGTCGAAGGTCCAGACCCAGCCGAGCGGATCCGCCACGGCGGCCCGGGTCGCCGCGTCGACCGCGGCGTTACGCGCGTGCTCGCGGGGTCGCCAGTCGAGGCCGAGGCGCTCGAGCCGGCGCCGCTGGTCCGGGCGGAGCCAGCCGTGCCGCTCGCGCTGACGCTGCCAGGCCACCCAGTGGCCCAGGGGAAAGCCGTCCGGAGCGACGTAGCGCGCCGGCACACGACAATGCCCCGCGGCCGCCTGATAGCGGCGCAGCGCGGCATAGCCGCGTCGCCAGGCCGCCGCCTGGGTGGTCGATGAGGGCCGCGCCGGGGGATCGACGGATGGCGCAGGCGCGGGGAGCAGCGTCGGCATGGCAGCCTCCCTCACAGGCGGAACGTCGGCGCGACGACCGAGAGCATCGAGGGGAGCAGCACCGACAGGGTGCCGAGGACGGCTTGCAGGTGCAGGACCACCCCGGTCAGCAGGCCGAGCCCGGCGACGGGGAGCACGGCGTTCGCGGCCAGCACCCACGCCGGATCCCGGGGGGCCAGAAAGACGGGCTGGCCGCCTTCGTCGGTGCCCTCGTATGCGAGCTCCGCCCCGTCGGCGAAACGACCGTAGCGCACGCCCTCGCGCGTCACGAGCTCGAAGGGTCCGGTCCGCGTATCCCGTCGCTGGGCCGGGGCCGGGCGTGCCACTGGAGGGCTGGGTGCCGCGCGAGGCACGACAGGAGGCACGCTCGGAGGCGCGGCGTGCGGCGAGGAGATGGCGCGCTCGACGCGCGGCCCAGCCGCCAGCGGCCCGCGGGCGGGCGACACCGGGGCGGAGACCACCCGGCCCGGGACCTTCTCGGGGGTCATCAAGGAGGCGATGCCCGCGATCCAATCCTCCTCGGGGGCCTCCGTCACCGATGGTGCCAGGACAGGCGCGGTCGTCGGCGCGACCAGGGTCCACGCCTCGGCGTCCGACGCGAACGGGTCGGGGCCGAACGCGCCATCGTCGAAGCGCAGCTCGCCCAGGAGGCGCGCCACAAGCTGCTCCTGCTGCGAGCGCTGGGTCGGTGCGAAGGTGCTGGCGTCCATCGCGGTGGCTCCCTGTGTGCTCCCGGCCGGTCCGTCGGGCCAGCCAGCACCCGCATAGGCGAGAACGCATCGCTGTCAAGGGTTTCCGCACGATTTCGCGTGGGGGAACGGCGTTGGGGACGCCGCTCGCCCGAGGCCGGGTCAGGAGCCGACGGGCCGCGGTGTCCGTGGTCACCCTGAGCCGGGCCCTCGCCCCTGTGCGGCCGCCACGGGTAGGGTGTACTGATGGGGTGCGCTACCGCTTCCCATGGTTCCCCAATCCGGACTTCCAAACCTGGCGGGCGGCTCGGCTCGCCGTCGACGCCATGCCGGATGGGCCGCGCTGCGATGCGCGCTGTGCGCTGCCGCACGCGGCGAACGGCTGGCTCGTCCTCGCCGATCTCGAGCTCGAGCCGGCGTCACGGCGGGGCGACGACTGGTGGAACCGCCAGCACCCTGCCCCGCTCGAGCACGCGCCCCAATGGCTCGCCGTTCGGCCGGCGGAGGCCGACACGCCGCCCGACCGGCGCCTGCTCAGCGCGACCCGGCTGCGCCGGCTCGGGGTGACCGACCGCGCCTGGCAGATCATGGCGTTCCCCGGGGACCTCGCCATCGAGGCACTCTACGAGATCCTCGACGGCCCCTTCGCCGGGGGACAGCTCGTGGCAATTCAGGAGGGGCCGAGCGACATCCATCGCGGGCTGGCCGGCAAGCTCATCGTGTTCGACCACCCGCCGGCGCATGATGCCGGGGTGCCTGAGGCTCGGCTCAAGCGGATGCGCGAAACGGTCGCGGCAGG
>JAJYJR010000760.1 GCA_021789355.1 Chloroflexota bacterium
CCGATCTCGCGGTACTCATGATCGCCGTGGGGGCCGGCGCCGCAGGATTCGCGGTGTTCGGACCGGGTGCGATCGGCGCACGGGGCCGCCACGTGATGCTCCAGTTCCTGATCGAGGCGCTGGCGCTGTCGCTGGCCGGCGGCCTGATCGGCATCGTGAGCGGTGTGGCGGTCTCGATCGTGCTCGCCCTGCTCGCCGGCTGGGCCATTGCTTTCAACCCGCTGACCATCGCCGTCCCGGTCGTCTTCAGCCTGATCGTCGGGATCGTGTTCGGGGTCTGGCCCGCGCGCCAGGCTGCCCGTCTCGACCCTGTGGTGGCGCTGCGCTACGAGTGAAAGGAACCACTTCGAGGGCGACGTGACCGTCGTCAGCCAGTAGCCGACAGGACACGTCGCCATCCGGGCGGCGGAACGGTTGGCACCGACGTCGTGATCGCCGTGGCGACGGCACCGCCTCCGTCAGGCAGTTCCGCGCGGTGTGACCCATCTGGTCGGCTGTCCGGTGACCGCCGAGATCCGGTCGCAGTCCTCGTCGTAGTGGACGAGCGGCAGCCGAGCTCGCTCGGCCGCGGCGGCAATGAGAAGGTCCGGGATCTTCACGGCGCGCTGACCTCCGCCCGTCTGCCGGGCAAGCGTGCGCTGGACGTCCAGGGCACGCACCCAGTCGAGCGACTCGATCGGGACCTGGCGCAGGGACGCGAGTGCGTCGGCAGGCAGCCCGTAGTCGCCTGCGCGGGAACCGGCGGGACCTCGCCCACGGCAGCGGGGACTGGGTCAGGCGCGGCGTCGCACGAGCACGTACCAGCCGATCGCGGCGACCACCACGACCACCACAAAGATCTCGAGTGCGAGCCGGCCGGAGAACGTGAAGCCGAGGAGCGTCAGAGCGAGCACCGGGTCCTCCTGCAGCGATTCGATGGGTTGCGGCGCGGACGGCGCCGGCGACGCAGTGGGCGGCACATTACCGCACTGCGCCTTTCCGGGTCAGCGCAGGTAGGGACGGGCCGCCCACGCGCCGCTCGACGACCGGCTGATCCACGACCATCGGCCGTGAGGGGATGGGACCATTCGCGCCCGCTGACCAGTACCCGCCGGTGCCTGAGGTCACCGGTTTCGCGTTGGGGTGGGCTGCTTCGTGCGTGGAGGAGGCCGTGATGCAAGGACGATCGTAATGGACGTACTACTCCGTGCTTCCCAGACTCGATCGTGGAAGGTACAGGGACCTTCCCCGCCGACCTATCCGGCGGCTGTACTCATCGAGGGGAGCTGGTATCGATGCACTCATCGCTCTTCAAACCGCGTGGTGGCGGTACGCGGTCCCGCGCCCGCGCCCTCAGTCTTGCGGCCGTGTTCTCCTTGCTCGCGGTGCTCCTTCCGGCGACGGCCGCGGTGGTGCTGGCGAACTCGGGCGGTGTGTCAGGCCAGGAGACCTGCAGCGGCTGGTCGGTGACGGTCAGCCTTGACAACAACGTCCAGAGCACGCATCTCGTGACAGTCACCTCGACCATCCCGGATTACACAACCACAGGCATAACCTTCAAGAGCTACGACACCCAGAGCTTGAGCGGCCCGACCACGATCTGGTCGGCGAGTGGCACCAATCAAGTCAGCGGCACTGTGACCCTGATCATCTACAACCCTCCCACGGAGAATGGCGGGAACGGTAGCGGCGGTGTCGAAAACCAGTACGCGGTTACCCTCAGCCCTGCGACCGGCTGCACGCCGCCCCCACCCCCGGTCACGCTGACCCTCGTCAAGGCGATCTGCCCGAGCTACTCGGACGTGCCGGCCAACAGGAACCCTGGCAATCTGGATGCGACCGGGGGTCATTCGGGTGACCTGAACACGACGACGAATCAGACGACCCTGACGGCGCTCAGCGACATCCCGGCGGCCTGCCACGGCGCGTCTGGCTGGTACTTCAACCTCGGTGATGGCACGAGCAACGCTCAGAACCCGCCCGTGTCCAACACCACCTTCGGCACTGTCGGCCCGACCGCTGCCAATGGCCAGGTTTCCGTCACTCTGACGAGCGCGGAGCTGGCCAGGGCCATGACCACCTCCGGTTGGCAGTCCGGCCTGCTCGTCAGCGAGGTGCCGCAGTCGAATGTCGCATCGTTCGGCGCGCTGCGCTGCTTCACCGACATCAACAACGGCGACAACCTCGAGTCGATCTTCGGCCTCGACCCGGCCAAGACCACGCAGGTGTACTGCATCGCCTTCAACGTCGAACCCGCCGGCAACCTCACCATCACCAAGAGCGTGAGCGGCGCACCCACCGACTGGGCGGGAGCCACCTTCGACTTCACGGCGACGTGCAGCAATCCCAGCAACACGTACCACACGTCGATCGCCTACCCGGGCGCGACGACGGCGACGATCACCGGCATCCCGGCCGGCTCTCAGTGCACCGTGAGTGAGGACACCCCGCTGCCCGGTGCGCCCGGCTCCTACACCTGGGACACGCCGCAGGTGGGCGGCAGTCCGGTCACCATCGTGTCCGACCAGACTGCGCAGGTGTCGGTCGGCAACACGCTGCTGCCGCCCGGCACCATCATCGTCAAGAAGGTCGTCGACAGCGCCTACGGCGGTTCCACCGACCCGAGCCAGTTCACGCTATACGTCAAGGACGCGACGGGCGCCAACGTGCCCGGCAGCCCGGCGCAGGGCTCCTCGAGCGGGACCAGCTACGCGCTCCCCGCGGGCACCTACTCGGTGGGCGAGGTGACCCCCATCCCGTCCGGCTACCAGCTGGCCGGGATCACCTGCCAGATCCAGGGCTCCCAGGAGGAACCGGCCGGAATCGCCATGCTCTCCTCGGTCGAGAGCACCAACCCGATGCCGGTTACTCTCGCCCCCGGCGAGACGGTGGTCTGCACCGTCACCAACGAGGGGGTCCCACCGCAGCTGACGGTGATCAAGCACGTGGACAACAGCCGCGGCGGCAGCGCGGTGGCCTCCGACTTCACCATGACGGTGAACGGAACCAACGTGCAGCCGTCCGCGTCGTTCCCGGGCAGCGAGTCTGGCACCATCGTCACGCTCAACGCAGGTTCCTACACCGTCACCGAGACGCACCTCGCCAACTACGTCGAGACAACCTCGGGCGACTGCTCGGGCACCATCGCCCTTGGCGAGCAGAAGACCTGCACCATCACCAACACGTACGCCCCGCCGCCACCCCCGAACCAGGGTTTCTTCTACTTCACCAAGACGGTGACCGGGAACCTCTCCGGCTGGACGGGCGGCACGTTCACCTTCACCGTGACCTGCAACGGTCAGGCGACCAGCGTGAGCCTCGCCTTCGCCGCTTCCGGCGGGACGCAGAACTCGCAG
>JAJYJR010000761.1 GCA_021789355.1 Chloroflexota bacterium
GGGGAAGGATGGCGTACGCCGCGTCGAGCCATTGCGCGCCCTGGTCACCGGCGGTCCCCGTCTGCTCCGCTCGGCCCGCCAGGGCGCGCTGCGCGGGCAGGGCCAGCACGAGGACCGCCGCGACCAGCATCGCGACCAGCCGGAGTGGCCGCCGGAAGCCGCGGGCCGACAGGCGGACCGCTCCTCTGGCCACCGCGTCCCAGGCCATCGAGGCCGCGACGCCGGCCCACAGGGCGAGGATCGCGACGGGAACCAGGTAGTAGCGATCGGGAAACCCGTCGTTGTAGGCACGGGCGAAGACGGTGACGAGCACGAACCACGTGACGGTCAACAGCGCGACGGGGACCCCCACGCCGCGCAGCCGACCAGCCCCGGCGAGCGCGAGCCCGAAGCCGGCGAGCGCGAGCACCAGGACGGCCATGCTCAGGTTCGAGGCGAAGAAGTCCACCACCGGGCCCACCCCGCCAGTCAGCGGATCCTGGAGCAGGCCGCCGAACTGGAGCCCCAGCACCAGGTAGGCGAACCGGGCGGGCGTCGTCGGCCGGGCGTAGTCGAGGGGCGGGTTCATCGACGCGCGGATCGGGATGTACGCGTACAGCAGCACCGTGACGACCAGGATCACGCCGGCGCAGGCGGCCACCAGCCGGAGCCGCCGGACGAAGAGCCGGGGCTGGATCGCCAGCAGCAGAACCAGGATGCCCGGCGCCAGGAGCACCGTGAGGGCGTGGTTCCCGAGCGCCACCGCGAAGACGGCAGACGCCGCCAGCAGCAGGCGGTCCGCGGTCCGATCGGGCTGTCCGGTGCCTCGCGGGTCGACCTCGCGCACTCGCTGCGCCCATGCGATCAGCAGGTACAGGAGCACCGCGGACAGGAACAGGTGCAGCGCGTGGGGGTCGGCACGCTCGGCGGTCCACCACGCGATGGACGACACGGCGAGGAGCAGGCCGCCGGCCACGGCGGGGATGGAGCGACCGGTCAGCCGGTGGATCGTGGCCGCCAGGAAGCCGGCCGCCCCCGCCACCAGGATCGCCGAGAACAGGTTGATGCGGAAGGCGGTCTCGCCGAACGGCGACAGCAGGATGTTGGCGGCCCAGGTCAGCAGCACGTACGAGGGGAAGCCGGTGGGGTGCGCGATCCCCAGCACCGGTCCGACCGTCTGGAACTCCGCGGTGTCCCAGAACCCGACCCCGGGCATGATCGTGGGCCAGTAGAGGCCCAGTGCGACCACGAAGGTCACGATCCCGCTCACCATCCGAGCACCAGGCCCCAGTACACGCCCCAGAGGTTGATCAGCACCGACAGGCCGACCAGCAGCAGGACCCATCGGTCGAGGCCTCTCCGCGCCATGGCCAGGGCGACCAGTACCAGCGCGAAGGGGGCGAAGTCGTTGCTGAAACGCCAGCCGAACTGCACCCACCCCTGGCTGAAGTGCGCCAGGTCCGCCAGCGCGACGAGGAGCACGGCCAGCGCCGCCCCGGCCACCACGCGGTCGCCGCGGATCCACCGGAGCGCCGGGATCGCGAGCAGGTAGGCCGGGCTGGCCAGGAGCAGTCCCATCCCGCTCGGGTCGGGCTGCAGGGTCCCGCAGGACGGGCCGAGGAGCGCCAGGCCACACTGGGGCCGGACGTCGGGCGGGTGGAACAGCGCGAGTACCAGGTTCTGCGGAATGTACCGGAGGTCCTCTATCCCCCAGCCGGCGTGGTAGAGCGCCGGCACGGGGTGGTATTCGATCCGCGCGATGGCGTAGTACGCCGGGTTGAATACCTGGCCGGTCGAGGCGAGGTTGTAGGCGATCAGCGCCGCGATGGGGATGGCGACCCCGATCCCCGTGGACACCAGGCGCGACCGCCACGTCCCTGAGCCCACGAGCACCGGGAAGGGCGCGCCGAAGGCGACGGTCAGGCGCGACAGGGCGGCGAGGCCGAGCAGCACGCCGGCGGCGAGGGCACGGGCGTTGAACAGGGCGCGCGCGCTGCGCTCAGCGTGGCCGGCGGCGGGCGCCGATCCCGGGTCCGACCCCCCGGGCCGGCCCGCGCGGGTGCGCGTCGCGGCGTCGCCGTCGATCGCCACGGTCACGGCCACCAGCGCCAGCCCGAGCGCCACCACGTGTGCCAGGAACCAGGTGGAGCCGATGGCGGCCGCGTACCAGGCCACGGTCCCGAATGCGAAGAAGAGCGCCGCCGCCAGGGCCACGCCGCGATCGGCGGCCACGCGCCGGCAGACGCGCCACGCGAGACCCACGTCCACCGCCGCGAGCAGCGCGGCGATCAGCGACGACGGGGTGGCCAGCCCCAGGATCGCCACGAACGGCAGCAGGACGAGGGCGGGAAGCGGCGGGAACGGGAGGATCCCCAGGCCAGGGTGGCCGGGTTCCGGCATGACGTCCTGGAAGAACGAGTTCTGGTACGCGCCCGTGCTCACGGGATAGCTGATGGCGAGGCGCCCATGCAGCCACGCGTCGGCCTGCCAGACGAAATGGTTGTACAGGTTGACGTGCAGCGAGTCCGAGACGAGGTACACGACGGCCGCGAGGGCGACCAGCCCGACGCCGATGCGCCAGGACGGCACCGCGGACAGCCGCACGCCGGCGGGCGAGCGGGGGCCGTCGGCCGGCAGTGGAGTGGTGTGGTCGGCGCGCCGGGCGAACGGCATCGAGTCGCGGTGCGGGGCCGTTCGTCCGGTGTCCGTTGCTATACTGCCGTGCACCTCGTCGCTCGTCAGGAGGCCTGTTCCCTGGTGCGATCGCCTTCGGCGGGTGGGTCCGAACGTGGCCTCGGAGCGCCGGGAGAACCGGCGCGCGCCGGGGCCGGGATTCCTCCCATCGCGCTGCTCCTGCTCGCCGGTCTCGCTCTCCGGCTCATCATCGCATACGTCCTGTTCCCGGGCTCTGGCTTCTCGACCGACATCTCCAGCTTCACCTCCTGGGCGCTCACGCTCGCCCGCTACGGCCCGCCCGGCTTCTACGCGAACGCCGGCTTCGCGGACTACACGCCCGGCTATCTCTACATCCTCTGGCTGGTGGGCCTTGCGGGCCAGGCGATCGCGGGGATCCTGGGGACCGACGCGACCGTCGTGATCGGGCAGCTCATCAAGCTGCCGGCCATCCTGCTCGACCTGGCCGTCGCCTACGTGCTCTACCGGATCGTCCTGGCGTGGAACGGCAGGCTGGACGAGCCGGCTGTCCCCCGCGCATCCGAACAGCCTGCACGGCGCGCCCCGCGCGTGCGCCTGCTGGCGCTGGGGGTCGCGGCGCTCTACCTGTTCAACCCCGTCCCCTGGTACGACTCCGCGCTCTGGGGCCAGGTGGACGCCCTCGGTGCCCTGGTGGTCCT
>JAJYJR010000762.1 GCA_021789355.1 Chloroflexota bacterium
ATGACCTCCAACCCCTTGTTCATGAGCGTGGCGGAGTCCACCGTGATCTTCGCGCCCATGTGCCACGTCGGATGTGCCAGCGCCATCTCCGGCGTGACGCGCCCGAGCTCCACGGCCGGGAGCGTCCGAAACGGACCGCCCGAGGCGGTGAGCCAGATCCGGGCGATCGAGGCGATGTGCTCGCCGGCCAGGCACTGCCAGATGGCGGAGTGCTCCGAGTCGATGGGCCTCAGCCAGGCGAGCGGGCTGGCCCACGGACCCGCCGCGTCCGCGGGGGCCATGCCGCCTCGCGACCGCTCGGCCAGCGCGCGGGCGAGCGGCATCACCAGGTGCCCCCCGCTCACCAGCGTCTCCTTGTTCGCCGTCGCGACCACCTTCCCGGCACGCAGCGCGGCCAGGACGGGCCGCAGGCTCACCACCCCGCCGGTCGCCACCACCACCAGGTCGACGTCGTCGCGGGACGCCATCCGGACCAGCGCGTCTGGCGAGTCGTCGAGCTCGGTGCCGCCCGGGAGCTGCAGCGTGCGCCGGGCCGCCTCGTCGGCGAGCGCCACCACGCGCGGCCGCAGCGCCACGGCCTGGGCCTCGAGCGCCTGGCGATCGCGGCCGGCCGCCAGCGCGACCACCTCGAACCGATCGCGAAGGCCGGCCAGCACGTCGAGCGTCTGCCGGCCGATGGAACCGGTCGAGCCAAGGAGCGCCACGCGGGTCCGCGGGTGATCGCCGATCGGACGCCAGCTCACCGGGTCACCAGCGCCAGGTAGCCGGCAAGGACCGGCGCCGCGAACAGGAACGAGTCGATCCGGTCCAGCATCCCCCCGTGGCCGGGGATCAGGTGCCCCGAGTCCTTGGCGCCCGCCGCGCGCTTCAGCATCGACTCGGCAAGGTCGCCGGCCTGCGCCGCGAGCCCGACCAGGATCCCCACCGGCACCCCCTCGAGCGGCGAGCGGCCGAGCCCGGCCAGGACGAGGCCGGCCACGACCACCGCCCCGGCAAGCCCCCCGAGGAGCCCCGCGTACGTCTTCGACGGCGAGATGTGCTGGAGGAAGCGCCGCCGCCCGAATGCCCGCCCGAAGGCGTACGCGAACGAGTCGTACGACCAGACCGCCGCGATCAGCACCAGCAGCCATCCCCGGCCGCCGCCGAGTCCCGCGAGCGCCGCGCCGGCCGGCACTGCCGGCGCGGTGGCCAGGAGCCGGCTCGCGAACCCGAGGAGCCCTGCGTACCCGGCGCCGAACGCGGTCGCGACCCACGCGCCGAGCCCGTCGCGCGGCTCCGGGAACGAGAACGCCGCGGCACCTGCCAGCAGCGACCCGAGCGCGAGCAGGCCCACGCCGGGGCCGGCCACGGATCCGGAGAGGCCGCCCGGCCAGTCCGGCGGGGTACTCCCGGCGAGCACGATCCCGGCCGCCAGCAGCGTGCCGTAGCGGGCGAACCCCCGGTGCCCGGCCGCACCCAGCAGCGCAAACGTCTCCCACGCCGCGAGCGCACCCACCGCCACGAGCAACGCGTCGATCCAGGGGCTCCCCAGCAGGAAGACCGCGACGACGACCGGGACCAGGACCGCGGCGCTGGCGAGGCGTTGCCGCAGCATGCGCGCCTCAGCGCCCGAAGCGCCGGGTCCGCCGGGCGTACTCCACGAGCGCCTCGTCGAACGCGTCCGGCCCGAAGTCCGGCCAGGCCAGCTCGGAGAAGTACAGCTCGGCGTATGCCGCCTGCCAGATCAGGAAGTTGCTCAGGCGCTCCTCGCCGGCGGTACGGATCAACAGGTCGGGATCCGGCACCCCCGCGGTGTAGAGGCGCGCCTCGATCGCCGCCTCGTCGACCTGATCCGGCGCCAGGCCGTCCTCGACGCAGCGGCGCGCCGCGTCGGCGATCTCCGAGCGGCCCGAGTAGTTGAACGCCACGTTGAGCAGCAGCCGATCGCCCTCGCGGGTCGCGTCGAGGCCGCCCAGGATCGAGGCCCGCGTCGCCTCCGGCAGCTCGTCGAGCCGGCCGAGCAGCCGTACCCGCACGCCCTGCGAGCGCAGCTCCGCCGTCTCGTCGCGGATCGCGGACTGCAGCAGCTCGAACAGCGTCCGGATCTCCTCGGCGGAGCGCGCCCAGTTCTCCCGGCTGAACGCGTAGAGCGAGAGGACGCCGACCCCGCGCTCGACCGCGCGGTGCAGCAGCGGCCGGATGGCACGCACTCCCGCCGCGTGACCCTCTGCCTCCGTCACGCCATGGGCGCGCGCCCAGCGACGGTTGCCGTCCATGATGATCGCCACGTGGCGAGGGACGACCGTCGCCTCCATCTAGACCGCCAGGACCTCCTGCTCCTTGGCCCTGCCGTGCCGGTCCACCTCGTCGATGTACCGGTCGGTCAGCTTCTGGAGCTGCTCGTGCTCGCGGCGGCCCTCGTCGGCACTGATGTCGCTGTCGTGCTCCTCGCGCTTGAGCTCGTCGGCGGCCTCGCGGCGGAGGTTGCGGATCTCGACCCGCGCCTCTTCCATCCGTCTGTGGACCTGCTTCACCAGGTCGCGCCTGCGCTCCTCGGTGAGCGGCGGGATGTTCAGCCGGACCACGGACCCGTCGACGTTCGGGGTGAGCCCGAGGTCGCTCTTCTGGATCGCCTTTTCGATGGCGCCCAGCGCCGAGCGATCCCACGGCTGGATCACGATCGAGTGGGCCTCGGGAACGCTGATCCCGGCCAGCTGGTTGAGCGGCGTGGGCGTCCCGTAATACTCCACCGTCAGGCGCTCGACCAGTGCGGTCGAGGCGCGACCGGTGCGGACGGCCTGGAAGTCGCGGACCATGACGTCGACCGCGCGGGCCATCTTCGGCTCGGCGGTGGCAAGGGCCTGGCTGCTCATGCGCTCCCACCTCCACTGATGATCGTGCCGACCGGCTCGCCGAGCGCGACATTGCGGATGTTGTCCGGCCGGTTGAGGTCGAAGACGACGATGGGGAGGTCGTTCTCCATGCAGAGCGAGACCGCCGTCGCGTCGAGCACCTGCAGACGCTCGGTGAGCACGTCGACGTACGTCAGCCGCTCGTAACGACGCGCACCGGGGTGCAGCAACGGGTCCGCGTCGTACACGCCGTCGACCCTGGTCGCCTTCAGGATCACCTCGGCATCGATCTCCACCGCGCGCAGGGCCGCCGCCGTGTCGGTGGTGAAGTAGGGATTGCCGGTGCCGGCCGCCAGGATCACCACGCGCCCCTTCTCCAGGTGACGCACCGCCCGCCGCCGGATATACGGCTCGGCGACCTCGTTCATGGCCAGCGCGCTCATCACGCGGGTGTCGAGGTGCTCCTTTTCCAGCGCGTCCTGGAGCGCCAGCGCGTT
>JAJYJR010000763.1 GCA_021789355.1 Chloroflexota bacterium
CCGTCCGCCTGGCGTCACCGTTGCAGCGCCTGAACGACGCTGCTTTCATTGAGGGGGCGTGCAGGTGCTCGCCTACGCCCGCAAGGACGACGCCGGTTGCAGCGCCTGAACGACGCTGAGGGCATCTCGGCGATGTCGGTCTCGCAGTCGGCGCGGGGTTGCAACGCCTGAACGACGTTGCCTTGATTCAGGGCGGCCGGCGTGCGCGCACGGGTGCTTGTCGCCCTGCTGCCAAACGCCCCTCATTGACCCTGCGGCAGAGCCCCCCACACCTGCCAGAAAGGCGCGGGGTGGTGATCCCCAACGTGCATCGGATCATCGCTGCTGGCGGGTGGTTTGCCGACCGTCCGGCGTGGACCACCAGTCCCCCACTCCCGATCCCTCTGGTGCTGTGCTGAGGCGCGCCACATCCATCTGGACCGACTCCGGTCTGCCCTCCCCGCTGATTCCCGTCAGCCTCCGCGAGGGTCTGAATCTCCCATCCGCCGGCGCTGCGGGTGGACGGTCTCTCCGCGGGCCAGCATCTCCACGAACTGCGTCAGCCGCCTGGCTCGCGTCTCCGGCCGCCTGGCCACTTCGAGACGGTGGAGGATCGCGAAGCGGTTCACCCCGTTGAGAGTCTCGAACATGGCCAGCGCGCCGGGCTCGGAGCGGAGTGCAGCCGCCAGATCCTCCGGAACCTCGACGCTGGCGGGTCCGGCGTAGGCGGCGGCGAGACGGCCGTCGGCTCGGGCACGCTCGACCTGGGCCATACCGGCCGGCCGCATTCGACCCTCCGCAATGAGGCGCTCGGCCAGGGCGACGTTGCGCTGGGACCAGCCGCTGCGAGCCTTGCGGGGCGTGAAGCGCTGGCAGTAGGTGCCGCCATCACGCCGTCGCAGTTGCCCGTCAATCCACCCGAGGCAGATCGCCTCCTCGAGCGCGGCGTCGTATGAGAGCGCGGTCGGCGCTGTCGTTCCCTTCCTGGCCAGCACGAGCCAGACGCCGCGCCGACTCTCGTGATGCTCCTCCAGCCAGGTGCGCCATGCCGCCGCGTCCACGACCACCAGCTCGGGCAGCTCTGCCGTCATCAAGACCATGATCACACAGGCACCCCGGACAGGACGGTGGACCCATCGGCTGGCCATGTCTCGCTGGCGGCGGTCCGGTCCATCTCGCCGCCGCCACGGCGACGAGCGCCGTACCGCTGCGCGCGGTGGAGCACCGTGACGTTCGGCGTCGCCGGGCGGGCCGACCAGCCATGACCATCCCGGGCTCGCACGTGGTTCGATGTGGCGGTCGTTCACGTCGCGCCCCCGTGTCGCGGTCGGGTGTTCGCCCAGGTGAAGATCGTGTCGGACAGCGAGGGACTGCGAACCGCAGGCCGGGCAGAGCCGGATGCCGGTGACGGGAGGCGGCGCGCCGCCCGCCGCGCCGTCCTCGTCGCCGGCGCCTGGTACGCGGCGTTCATGGGCCTGCACGTCCTGCTTGCCTGGGACAGCGGGCGGGTGGTCGGCACCGTCCTGCCGGGCGTCGGTCCGTGGCTGGGGCCGGTCGACTGGGCGGTGTACGCGGCATTCGCGGTCGTGGCCGCGCTCGCGACGGGCTGGAGGGGGACGGGCATCGGTGTCCCCCCGCGGGCCGGGTGGGCCGCCCTGTGCTGGGCGCCGATCCTCGCGGGTCTGCCGTTCCTCGTCTTCGGCTGGAACCTCGATCCGTCGTCCGCGATCCCCGTCCTCGGCGTGGGCATTCCGCTCGTCGCCCTGAACGAGGAGCTGTTCTTCCGAGGCGTGCTGCTCGACATGCTTGGGCCGCTGGGCACGCGACGCGCGGTGACCTGGTCCGCGATCGCGTTCGGCGCCTCCCATCTCGCCAACCTCGTCGCGGGCTCGTACCCGCCGTTCGTGGTCATGCAGGTTGCCGCGACGACCGGCGGCGGCGTTGCACTGGCGGCGATCCGGCTCCGCTCCGGCAGCCTGTGGCCGGTGCTGGGTGTCCACCTGGTCGTCGACTGGATCGCGGTGAGCACGCTCACCGGCCCGGCGACCGCCAGCCCGATCCTGCTGCCCGTGCTCTTCGGATGGCTGGCGGCCAACCTGCTGCTGTGGCGGTACGGCTGGGGCCTCCTGGGCGGCCGTCGTGCCGAAGCGCCGGGTCACACGGTTCCGGACGAGGCGTCCGAAGCCACCGTCTGACGGTCGAGGGCCGTGTTCGCGTGAACTCGTGGAGCCTGGTCCGTCTCGGACTCGGTCCGGGCGAGGCCGGCCTGCAGGTCACGGATGATCGCGCCGAGCCGGCCCGACGCGAGTCGCCCGGGTCCCAGCGGGCCGGACCGGTTCTCGCCGACCGGCGGGAGGGATCGTCCCCGGCCGATGCCGCCGACAGATCCGCGTTCGCACCGATCGGGAGGGCGCGCGACCCGAGCAGGCAACCTCCGCGCGGCGAGCCGGGGGCCTTCAGGGAGCGGCTGCGCGCCGGAGCCGCGACAATGCTGCACAATCGCGGGGGTCGATCCGTCGCTCGTGGCGGGCCGCGCGCCCCGGATGGCGCCGGTGATCCCGATCCACGCCACCGGCAGTCCGACGTTCGGCCAGGAGTCAGGCTCGTGCACGTGCGCCTCACCGTTCCCAGGGACCAGCTGATCCTCATCGCCGGACTGGTCTGGAGCCTGGCGGGCGTCATGGTGTGCGTCGTCGGACTGCCGCTCGAGATCCGGCTGGCGCCCGCCCACCTCGTCCTGCTGCCGCTCGCCGCGGTGATCTTCCTGGCGTTCTACTTCCTGGTCTTCTCGCCCCTGGTGCGCAGGCACACCAGCCGGATCCGCGCGCGGCGCGAGGACCGCCTGCCCGTCTGGCAGTTCTTCAACGCCTCGTCGTGGGCGGTGATGGCGATCATGATGGGCGGCGGCATGACGCTCCGCCTCTCGCACCTGATGCCCGACTGGGCGATCGCCTTCTTCTACAGCGGGCTCGGCGTGGCGCTCTTCCTCTGCGGCCTGCGGTTCGTGGCGATCTTCGGACGCCGGGACGTGCCGGCCGTCGCACCCGAGCGACTCCGCTCCGAACCCTGACACCGCGCGATCGCGAGGACGCCCGCGGCGCACGGGGCGCCACCGCGGACGGTCCGCGACACTAGCATTCCCCAGCGACCGGTCACACGACGCATGCGTGGCCGGAGCAGCGCTTCGGCAGGCATCCGGCTCGCGCGGGCGAGACCGTGGAGGTGGCGACGATGGCCGTGACGTTCGAGCACGTACCCCACCCGCACATCGCGGCGCGCAGGCGGACTCCACCGCCCAAGACGACCGACGAGCACGTCGGGACGAACGGGCGCATCGCC
>JAJYJR010000764.1 GCA_021789355.1 Chloroflexota bacterium
GCTTGCCCGTTGCCTCGTACACGAGCTCGCTCGTGCTGTAGACGCAATCCACGACCGTCGCCGTCGACCCCGAGATCGCAATGACCTTCGGATGCAACGTCACTGTTCCACGCCCGACGATCCCCTGGCGCTGGTCGGCCAACAGGTTCGCCTTCACGGGTTGGAGCTGCGGGTCGATCATGGTGGCCGCCAACGCCGGATCCGCGGGGTTCGCTGTGGCAAGGGCCTGCTCGAAGGCTGCCGACGCGGCGCGGTACGCGGCAAGGACTGCCGCGTCGGTCCCGCCGTCAGAAGTCGAGGTGGCCTTGGTGGCGCTCGTGCGTCGAGGAACGCTGCTCGAAGGGTGCGACGCGTTGCCGCTGCCAGCACCGCAGGCCGCCAATAGCAACGAGCTGGCGGCAACGACCATGAGGAATCCCGTCGGGCGAAGGCGGCGCCGCACGCCGCTCTTGCTTACCGCTCTGTAGGTAGCCTCATCCATCGTCACACCACCAGACGCTGAACGCCTCCGGTGCCACCTCCTCCTCCCTCGGCTCGCCGACCTGGAAAGGGCCGACGACGACCAAGGCGTCTCGGGGCGGGTCGGCGCACCTCACCTGAGCGAGACGTCTGCAAGATCGATGGTACGGAGCAGGAAGGGCGTTGCGCTATGGACAGACCAGGTACTATTACACCTAGTAGTAAATGAACCACCCATTGGGTATGGCGAAGGTTATGGGAACAAGTGGAGAACTCAGCGCCGCCCGGCGTCTCGAGCTGGCCTCGTACCTGAAGGCCCGCCGGGCCAGCCTGCAGCCACACGACATCGGGCTCGACCCGCCACCCCGACGACGCAACACGCCGGGGTTGCGTCGGGAGGAAGTCGCCCTGCTTTCCGGCGTTGGCGTCACTTGGTACACGTGGCTAGAGCAAGGTCGCCCTGTCGCCACGAGCGAGCCGGTCATCGACGCGCTCGCCCGGACCTTGCTCCTCGACCGCGAGTCGCACGGGCACCTGCGACGCCTCGCCGGGCTTCCCCTGCCCGACCTCGACGGGCTCCCTGAAGGAGCCGGCCTCGATCTCACCCGTCTTCTCGACACCCTGCTCCCGGCGCCCGCCTGCCTACTCGGGCCGAGGTTCGAATTTCTCGCATGGAACGAGACGTTCTCCCACATCTGGCAGCCCGAGACGCTGCCCGAGGGCCGGCGCAACGTCATGTGGCTTGCCTTTGCCGAGCCCGGCCGGCGACGGACCTGGGGCAACTGGGAGCAGCGCGGCCGCATCCTCCTTGCCAAGTTCCGAGCCACCGCAGGACAGCACGCCGGAGACGCCTGCTTCGCCGAGCTCATCAGCGCGCTCCACGACGCCAGTCATGAATTCCGATCTTGGTGGTCAGCCTACGAGGTGCGCCAGTCCATCGCCGGGCCCCTCAAGGTCCGGGTGCCCGGCGCAGGCACCATCGCCTTCGACGTGATCGAGTTGCGGGTCGAGACCGATGTCACCCTCACCCTTTCCGTGCACATGCCTACCCGCCCTACGGACAGCCAAAAGCTTGCCACGATGGCACGCGGCACTCTTGTGCTCGACACCCTCCCGTGATCGCTGGGGAGGACGCAGTCGACCGTTGGGCCGACGTCGCCGTCAGGGAATGACGACAGCCGAGGTCATCGCAGCGATGGTGCAAGGGCATCCGCCGCCTGGGCATGCTCGGCCACGACGCGGTCGACGGGGATGGGGTAGAGGCTGAGGGCGAGCAGGACGTAGAGCGGTCCTGCATTGGGGTCGGTGGCCCCGCCGGCGAGGATCCCGCCGAAGTCCTGGCCGATGACCCAGAACACGCCGGACAGCGCAATGGCGACCCACAGAACCCTCTTCACCTGGTGGCCACGCAGGACCAAGACGCCGATCAAGACCTCGATGAGGGCGAGCAGGAGGGCGAGCGGGTTGCCGACCGCCCTGGTGACCGTCATTGCCAGCTTGTCGAGGCGGACGAGCCAGCCCGGCTCACCCGGCTCGTTCATGGCGATGACGGAAGTCATGACCGCTTTGGGCGTGAACTGGCCGAACCCCGAGGCGACCTGTTCCACGGCCGCCCCGAACCACAGCAGCGCCCACAGGGCTCGTGCGCCGCGTGCGCCGAGGGGGCCGGCGTCGGCGACGGCATGGCGCTCGGGGCGTCCGGTCGGCCACAAGACCAGGCCGAGCAAGCCGTAGAGGAGCACCGCGCCGGGGAAGCCGGCGAGTGGGGAGCCCATGACCGGGGTGAGCAGGCCGCCGAGGCCCTCGCCGACCACCCACACGCCGAGCACCCAGGCGAAGGACATCACCAATGCCACCTTCACGGTACGCCGCCAAAGCAGCCCGGCGCCGATTGCCAGTTGGGTGGTCGCGAACAGCGCGTTCCAGGCCGCGGCGTGCGGAAGGAGGAAGTTCGTGACGGCTTCGATGACCTGTGCGACGACACGGGGTTGGAGCATGGCGTTCATGGCCAAGAAGTCGCCCACGAAGCGGCGCGAGAACATCGATGGCTGGAACTGCAGGCTGGCGTCGAGCAGCCAGACGAGCCCAAGGACCACCTGGAGCCGGCGCTGGGTGAGCAGTCGTCCTTGCCCACCTGCTCGGCGGTGTCCCTCGTGGCCGGCCTCGGCGGTCTCGCTGGCCGCTGTCAGCTCGGGTCGTTCCAGCCGGGCCGGCACCGCTACGGGACGTTTTCGAGCTTGAGCCCTTTCGAGACTGGGCAAGCCACGATCTCGACGAAAGGACAGATGATCGCCGGCACCCGAGGCGGCTCGAAGCGGTCCTCGTGGTCGAGGTGGAACCCAGCTCGGACGACGGCGGCTTGCGTGTCCCGGTTGGGATGGCACCCGGCGCCGACGCGGCGCCAGATTGGGGTCACCCGATCCTGCCAGCGTGCCCGGCGGCCTTCACCGCGGACGTGCTCGAGGACGAGCAGCCGGCCGTCGGGCCGGAGCACCCGGCGCATCTCGGCGAGCGCAACATTGGGGTCGACCACCGAGCAGAGCACGAGGGTGGCGACGACGGTGTCGAAGCTCGCGTCAGGAAAGCCGAGGTGCTCGGCGGGGGCGTCGGACACCTCGACCGGGACGGTGGCGCTAGCGAGGTGGCGGGTCAGGCGGCCCCGCATCGCGGGGTCGGGCTCGGCGACGACGACGCGGGTGACATCGCGGTAGTGACGGAGGTTCGCCCCGGTCCCCGCCCCAATCTCGAGCACGTCGCCGCGCGCTTGGCCGACCAGCCCGGCGCGGCGGCTCCCGAGCCAGGTGCGCTCCGCCTGGGTGTTGAGCCGGTCGTAGACGGCGGCGAAGAGGCGGTGGCC
>JAJYJR010000765.1 GCA_021789355.1 Chloroflexota bacterium
CGCCCGCGACGCCGGCGGAGACCCCCGCGCGCCGATCCGCCGACCCATGAAGATCGACCCGTATCGGGCCAAGATCGAGGAGCTGGTCGAGCGCTCGGCCGGGCGCATCCGCGCCGACATCGTCCACCAGCGCCTGGTGGCCGTGGGCTTCGCGGGCACCGAGCGCACGACCCGCCGGGCGGTCCGCGCCGCCAAGGCGGCCTATCGCGCCGGCCGACGGCGCACCTATCGGCCCTGGGTCAGCGAGCCCGGCATGTGGCTCCAGTTCGACTGGGGGCAGGGTCCGACGATCGAGGGGCGTCCGACGCTCCTCTTCTGCGCCTGGCTCGCCTGGAGCCGCTTCCGGGTGGTCCTCCCGACGTGGGATCGGACGATGGGCTCACTCCTGGCCTGTCTCGACGCGACCCTGCGGCGGGTCGGCGGGGTCCCGACCTACCTGCTCACCGACAACGAGCGCACCATCACCATCGAGCGGATCGCCGGCGTTCCCGTCCGCCATCCCGAGATCGTCGCCGCCGGGCGCCACTACGGCGCGACCGTCCTCGCCTGCAGTCCCTTCGACCCGGAGAGCAAGGGCGGCTCGGAGAACACCGTCAAGCTCGCCAAGGCCGACCTCGTGCCGACCGAGGCGAACCTGCGGCCCGCCTATCCGGACTTCGCCGCTCTGGAGGCCGCCTGCGCCATGTTCTGCGCCGCGGTCAACGGCCGGGTCCACCGCGAGACCGGACGGCGGCCCGACGAGCTGCTGGCGATCGAGCGCGGCCACCTCCACGCCCTGCCCGATGCGCCCTACACGACGGCGCTCGGCGAGACCCGCATCGTGGGGGATGACCAGACCGTCCGCCTGGGCTCGGTCCGCTACTCGGTGCCGCGGCCCTTTGTCGGCGCCGAGGTCTGGGTCCGGGTGGCCGGCGACGAGGTCGTCATCGTCGCCCGCACGGAGGCGGGCCTGGCCGAGATCGCCCGCCACCGGCGCTCGACCCCTGGCCGACCGCGGATCGAGCCCGCCCATTACCCCGACCACCCGGCAGGTCGGGCGACCCGGCCGCCCCACCCGCGGGCCGTCGATCCGGCCGAGCGGGCGTTCCTCACCCTGGGCCCAGGCGCCGAGCGCTGGCTGCTCGAGGCGGCCGCGGCGGGCACGGTGCGCGTCCGCTCCAAGATGGCCCGGGCAGTCGAGCTCGCCGCACTCCTTGGGCGCGACGAGGTCGACGCCGCGCTCGCGGACGGGGCGGCCGCCGGCCGCTTCGACGAAGGCGATCTGCCGTCCATCCTCGAGCACCGGGCACTCGGGGCGGGCTCGTGCTCCCTGGTCCGGCCCGACGAGGCGTTCAGCGTCCAGCCGGGCACGGCGGCGTGGGCGGGCTTCGGACGATGAACACGCCCGAGCCACCGCCCCTGCCGGCCGAGCTCGCCGCGGTCCTCCATCGCCTCCGGCTGCCCTATGTCCGGCGGGCGGCACCCGAGGTTCTGGCCACTGCCCGCGCCCAGCGCTGGGACCCCGCCGAGGTCCTGCGGGTCCTGCTCGCCGACGAGGCCGCCGGACGGGACGAGGCGACGCGGGCCATGCGCCGCCGGGCGGCGGGCTTCCCGGCGGGCAAGACGCTCGAGAGCTGGCGCGAGGAGGACTCCTCGATCCCGCTCGGCACCCAGCGCGCCCTGCGCACGCTCGAGTGGCTGGGCCGGGCGGAGAACCTCGCCTTCTGCGGACCCTCGGGGACCGGCAAGTCCCATTACGTGGAGGGCCTCGCCCACCTCGCCATCGAGGCCGGCCGGCGGGTCGCCTGGTTCAGCCTCGAGTCGCTCACCGCGACGATCGGGCGGGCCAAGGTCGACGGTTCGGTCGGCCGGGTCGTGGCCCGCATCTGCCGCAGCGATCTCATCGTGGTCGACGACATCGGGATGCTCCCCGCCGGGCTCGAGGCGGCGGAGGCGTTCTACCGCGTGGTCGATGCCGCCTACGAGCGACGCAGCGTGGCGGTGACCAGCAACCTCCACCCGTCGGGCTTCGACACGATCATGCCCAAGACCCTCGCCACCGCCACCGTCGATCGGCTCCTTCACCACGCCCACGTGGTCCTGACCGAGGGCGCCTCCTACCGCCTGGCCGAGGCCACCACCGGGAAGGGGGTGGTGCCGCTGGCGTGACGACCGCACCGGCCATCAGCTGACCGTCCAGATGGAGATCAGGTGTCCGTGGGGAGGGAGGCCAGCTGTCCGTCTACGTGGAGATCGAGCTGTCCGTTGACACGCGGGCCGCAGCCCCGATCTCGTCGGGGAGGAAATGAGGCCGCTGCGCGGCTATTTCCGAGGCAGGCCCTTACTGTGACTCGAGAGCGGCGATGCCGAGAAGGCGCACTCCGAGCCCGCGCTGCGAACCCGGCGAGCCCCCGGCCTCGTAGATCACCCGTGCGATAGCGCGCGCGACGGGCCAGAGTTCGGCTGCCTCAAGCGATGTCCAGGCCTGCTGGGCAACGGCGGCGGCCTGATAGTCCCGTCCGAGTAGTGCTTCAACCTTCTTCCGCCGCGTCTCCCGCTCGTCAGGTCGACCGAGGCCCGCGGCGGTAGGTGCCCTCTCCTCCACGCGGCGCATAGCACAGGAAGCCTCGAGAAGGACGAGCCTGCACTTCGCAGCGCGCACAGGATCTCCGACGCTGTCAGCCCAGCCGGTGGCACAGGTCGCGCTGTCGACGGCTTCGGTCAAGCCTTCAATGTCATGAGCGCGGCGCCAGCCGTCGAGTGCCTGCAGCGCGAACAGCCGTCGGAGGTTTATCAGGCGCCCATTCTGCCCGTGCCACACATACCGCCTGAACGCTCGCTCGAACATCCTCGAGCCCGGCGCTGACGTGATCGCCTCGATGATCGTCGCCTTCTGGAAGGAGTTGCCCTCAAGGGCCCTCGCGGCGGTTTGACCACCCGATCGCATGCCCGCGGCGAGGCGCGTGCTCAGGCCGAATATCGCCGCGAACGGCCACATGAGCATGAGGCTCGCCTCCAGGCCCACCAGTTCGCCGAGGAAGTCGCGACTCGGCTTGCGATTCGACAGGACGAGCCGGATCTCTGCCTCAACGATCGTCGACGCGACGACTCCGGCGGCGTGGGGGCTATAGGCCCCCCGATTGAGATACTCCGCCTCAAGGTTCCGGTGGTACACGAAGAGCTCCAGCGACCTCTTCGAGTTCTCGTAAAGGGCCGCACGCGCTGCCTTCGCCTGGAACGCGGCCGCCGTGCGGTGGCGCGCTTGGTAGTAGTGGTGGAAGCTCTCCATCTCGTACTGCTGCCGCGGCTGGAGCTCCTTCTTCTCACCTTCAGA
>JAJYJR010000766.1 GCA_021789355.1 Chloroflexota bacterium
TCCACGATCTCAACGACCGCCTGCGCGCGGTGGCCGAGGCGCCCGGCGCGTACGTCGAGGCGGGCGGTGGGCGGGAGCTGTCCGAGATGAGCCGCGAGCAAGTGGAGCAACTCGTCGCACGGATGGAGGCGGAGATGCGGGCGGCGGCGCGCGAGCTCGAGTTCGAGAAGGCGGCCGCCCTGCGCGACGAGATTCAGCAGATCCGGCTGCGGGTGCTGGAAGAAGACGCGTCGGTCCAGGTCGGGCGCGCGGCCGAGCGGGCCGCCGGCGGCGCGCGAGGGGGACGCGGCGGACGGGCGGCCCTTGCGGCGGGCCGAGCGCGCGGGCGAGGAAACGGCGGAGGCGCGAGGAGGCCCGGCAGCGAGCGTCCGGGCGGCGTCGACATCGACGCGGGTGGCGTGCGGGTGTCGTCCGTCGAGGTGCTCCCGGCCGCCGACGAGCCCGCCCTCGCGCTGGCGGGCGTGGGTCGCCCGGCGCATGGGGACGGGGAGGCGACCGACGAGGGCACGGCCTCCGACTGGCTCCCGGGGATCCGCGACGAGCACGACGACGAAGGGGGCTGGCAGGCGAAGTGGCTCGACCGCCAGGCCTGGGACCACCGCGTGACGCCGAACGTCATCCGCCGCACGGGCCAGCGTCCGCGGCGGCGGCGCTGAGGCGGGCTGCTCGGGTGTGACCTCGCAGGCCGTGAGCGCGGACGGACGGGTGTCAGCTGCGCCTGGCGTGGTGCTCGGCGAACAGGTTGACCGTCTCGCTCAGGAACGCCGGGATGTCCTCCACGACGCGTCCCCACGCCAGGGTGCCGTCCCGGAACGCGGGTTCGTCCACCCACGTGGCGCCGGCGTTCACCAGGTCGTCCTTGATCCCGTTGGAGCCCGTGGCGCGGCCGCCCGCGACGATCTTCGCGGAGATCGCGACGAGCCCCCCGTGGCACACGATGGCGATCGGCTTGCCGGCCGCGTGGACTCCGGCCACCAGGTCGGTGATGGGTGCGTAGCGCCGTAGCTTGTCGGGGGCCCAGCCGCCCGGGATCACCAGGGCGTCCACGGACGCCTGGTCGACCTCGGCCGCCGCCCGCTCGACCGGCACCTCGAGCCCGTTCTTGCCGTGGACAGTGCCGGGCGCAGAGCCCACGCTCGTGACCCGGGCGCCCTCCTCGCGCAGGCGCATCACGGTGCACCAGTACTCCAGGTCTTCCACTCCTTCGGCGGCGAGCACCGCCACGCGCATGCCCTCGAGTCGCATCTGTCGCCTCCCAGCGCCTTGCTCGGCTACCCTGACCCGATGCTACGCGCGCTGGCAGGGACCGTCCTGTTCCTGGTCGTGGTCGCCTCCACGATCGCGCGGCCACGCGGCATCCCGGAGTGGGCGTCGGCGCTGGGGGGTGCCGTGGTCGCGATCGCGCTGGGCCTGGTCGGCCCGGAGGACGCGGCGCGCGCCGTCGCCGCGGACTGGAACGTGCTGGCGTTCTTCATCGGGATGACCGGGCTCGCGGCGGTGGCGGAGCGCAGCGGGTTCTTCCTCCGCGCAGCGGAGCTCGCGGAGCAGCTCGGTGCCGGGAGCGGGCGCCGGCTGCTCGCGGCGGTGATCGGACTGGGTGTCGTGATCAGCGCGTTCCTCTCCAACGACGCCACCGCGCTGATCCTCACGTCGGTGGTGTATGGGCTCGTGGTCGGCCTCGGGATCGATGCCCTCCCGTACGTCCTGGCGTGCACGTTCATCGCCGACGCGGCGTCGCTGATCCTGCCGGTCAGCAATCCCGTGAATCTCCTCGTCCTGGACGGGCTCAGACTCCCGCTGGTGCGCTACCTGGCCGCGATCGAGCCGGCTGCCCTGGCATCGGCGGGGTTGACGGCCCTTGCCCTGGTGTGGCTCTTCCGTCGGAAGGTGCCGCGCCACCTGCCCGCGGGCGGGACCCGGTTGGAGGGCGCTCGCGTGCCCCGGGTGTGGGTCGGGCTTGCCGTCATCGCGGCGGCCTTCGTCGTGGGAGGCCTGGTGGGCGCCCCGCTCGGCATCGTCGCATGCGCCGGGTTTGCCCTGCTCCTCGGTCTCGAGTGGACGGCCGCCGGGAGGCCCAATCGGCGGCCGTTCGAGGGCGTGAGCTGGCAGATCCTCGGCTACGTCGGTGGCATGGTCGTGCTCGTGACCGCGCTGGAGCGGCTGGGTGTCGTGGCCCGGGTGGTCGGGTCGGTGCTCGGGTGGGCGGGCAGCTCGCCAGCGCTCGCCGCGATCGCCTCGAGCCTGCTGGCGGCCGCCGGCTCGAACCTCGTGAACAATGTGCCGATGACCCTCGTGATGGTCAGCGGCATCCAGGGCGCGCACCTTGCGGGACCGGTCCGCGACGCGGCCGCGTACGGCACGATCATCGGCGCGGACCTCGGCCCGAACCTGACCACGGTGGGATCGCTGGCCACGGTGCTGTGGCTGCTCATCCTGCGCGAGCGGGGGCTGGAGGTGCGGGCCGGCGACTACCTGCGGGTCGGCCTGCTGATCACGCCGCCGATCCTGGTCGTCTCGACGTTGTTGATGGTGGCGATGCTCCGGTAGGCGCGACGATTGGAGGCGACGATGGCGGATCAGGCACATGTGCTCGTGGCCGTGGCGGGAGCCGAGGCGGAGCCGTTCTGGGAGCGGGTCCGCGAACTGGTTGTGCCGGGTGCCGCGGTCGAGCTGCTCCACGTGATCGACGAGGCCCCGGTCCACGAGCTCGGCATGCAGTTCGCGCGTCGCCCGGGGCACCCTCGCCCGCCCGACCTGGAGGCGCGCGCGCACGAGGCGGAGGGGTTCGGCGCGGAGGCGATCCTCGAACGTGCGCGCGCCGAGCTGGGGAGGCCGGCGGCCGTCTTCGTCGGGCGGGGCAGGCCCGAGCGTGAGATCGTGGCGCGGGCCCGGGAGGTCGGCGCGTCCCTGGTGGTGGTCGGGGCGCGGCCCGGGGACCTGCACACGCCGCCCGAGCCGCACAGCCTGGGCCACGTGTCCCGCTTCGTGGTGGACCACGCGCCGTGCCCGGTGCTGCTGGTTCGGGTGTAGCGGGCGAGGGTGCGCCCCGGCTCCGCGCCCGGCCTCGCCTCCGTGCCGGCGCACCGGCCGACCCGCCACGCACGACGGGCCGGTGCGGTCGGCCACCCGCCATCGGCAGCTCATGGGCCGATTCGTTCATACCGGGTCGACCACGCCATTGACAGACCAGGGACAGCCCGGTATTGTCCGGCGACCATGAACCACGTCGCACTGAAGGCGAAGCGCTGGCGGCCCTGCCGGGAGGCACGGGCCTAGGGGCTTCGCGTCGGACGACGAACGGGG
>JAJYJR010000054.1 GCA_021789355.1 Chloroflexota bacterium
TCGCCCACTCTCCCGCTGACCCGGCCAGCACCGCGCCGGTCGAAGGAGCGCGTGAGATGCACCGCATGAACCGCAATCGCCACACCGGACAGTCCACCACCGAGTACGGCATCGCCATCGCCCTGATCGCCGTCATCGCCGTCGCCGCCCTCGCCTCGGCGAGCGTGGCGGTCGGCGGGGCGTTCGGCTTCATCAACCAGCGGGTGGAGGCGGTCATCCCCACCTCGGGGAGCGGCTCCGCCCCGACCGCGATGGTCACCCCGAGTATCCAGACTGTCGGCCAGACGGTGACCGTGAGCGGCTCGGGCTACACGCCCGACAGCAGCGTGACCATCACCCTGCACAGCACCCCGGTGGTGCTCGGCACCACCACCTCGGACAGCGCGGGCAACGTGGGCCCGGTCCTCGAGACCATTCCGCTCGGTACCGACACGACCATCACCCACACGATCACGCTCAGCACGGCTACCCAGACCGGGATCAGCAATGACCTGACGGTCACCGCGCCGATCTACGCGGTTGGCGATGGCGGTTCCCCTGCCATCTACGCCAGCACGGACAACGGGACGACTTGGACCCAGCAGCTCATGACGACGGGGGCCGGCGACTTCTTCGGTGTCGCCATCGTGGACGCGATCTATGCCTATGCGGTCGGTCACGACAACGGCAACGCCATCATCTACGCCACCGCCAACGGTGGCACGACCTGGACCCAGCAGCTCAGCCTGGCGAACGGGTACTTCTACGGCGTCGCCGTCGTGGACGCCACCCACGCCTACGCGGTCGGCTCGACCGGCACCACCAGTTCTACCGGCATCATCTACGCCACCGCGGACGGTGGCACGACCTGGACTCAGCAGTTCAGCCAGGCGCGCGGCTTCGGAAGTATCGCCGTCGTGGACGCCACCCACGCCTACGTGGTTGGAGCGGACGGCAACGGCAATGCTGTCATCTACGCCACCGCCAACGGTGGAACGACCTGGACCAAGCAGCTCAGCCTGTCGTATTGGGACTTCTCCGGCGTCGCCGTCGTGGACGCCACCCACGCCTACGTGGTTGGACAGGACGGCAACGGCAATGCCATCATCTACGCCACCGCCAATGGCGGGACGACCTGGACCAAGCAGTTCAGCCTGGCGAATGGGTACTTCACCGGCATCGCCGTCGGGGACGCCACCCACGCCTATGCGGTCGGGTACACCGGCCCCTACCCCACCAGTGGGACCGGCATCATCTACGCCACGGCGGACGGTGGAACGACCTGGACCCCGCAGCCGCTGAGCCTGCCGAACGGGTACCTTACCGGCGTCGCGGTCGTGGACCCCACCCATGCCTATGCAGTCGGTCGCAACACCGCCGGCGGCGTCGTGAACGCCGACATCTATGCCACCGCTGACGGTGGCACGACCTGGGCCCAGGCGTTCACGAAGCCGGCGCGCGCGTTCTACGGCGTCGCAGTCACGCCCTGACCCGCCCGCTCTGCTCGCCTGCGAAGAACCCCCGGTCGCCAGCCGGGGGTTCTTGCACTGAGCTCGACATCCGATGAGTGCGGCAGCGAGGGGAGATAGAGTCTTGGTGCGTGCCGGCAACGGAGCCGTTACCCACGAACAGGGCTGAATCCACAGTTGACACGACCACCCCGATCGCCACGCTCACCGCGAGCGAAGATTGAACCTTCCGACCCGTCCGGCAGTCTTATCGGTCGGGATGGACAGGATCACCGGATGGGAGCTGAGCCGCGTGGGGGCCCAACACTGCGAGACTGCTTCGGCTGACCGCGACGCGCGGTTCACGCGCCTGACCGACGCGCATCTCGATGCGGCGTGTCGCCTGGCGACGGTGATCTTCGCCGGAAACAGGGCGGAAGCCGAGGACGCCGTTCAGGACGCCGCGCTGCGGGCGTGGCAACACTTCGACGACCTGCGCGATCCCGACCGGTTCGAGTGGTGGTTCACACGCATCGTGGTGAACACATGTCGGGATCAGATCGGGGCACGGCACGTGCGGGTCATCGCGGCCGCCGATCCAGATGTCGAGGCCACACCGGACCATGCCGAGGCTCTTACCGGCTCCGATGCCCTGGTGCGCGCGCTGCGGACACTCTCCCCCGAGCACCGCGTAGCAGTGGCGCTGCGCTTCCTCGGGGACTACTCGCTCGACGAGATCGCGGCCCGGACGGGGCAACGGCCGGGCACCGTGAAGAGTCGCCTGCACTACGCCCTGCGCGCACTGCGCGCCGCCCTCGATGCCGAGGCGCGGGAGGTGTCCCGATGAACGACGAGCTGTTCGACCGTCAGGTTCAGGATGCGACCCGGCGCCTCGCCGACGGCCCCGCATCGCCGGCACTTCGCGCGCGTGTGGCTGCGATCCCTGCTGAGCACCCTCGACGAATGCGCGGCGCCCACCGGCTCTTCGGCAGCCTGCGCTTTACCGGCGCCGCGGTCGCCCTTGTCGTGCTGGTGGTGGCTGCCGCACTCGTGGTCGCCACGCTGCCCCGCAACAACGCAGTAGCGCCAGGGACGACCCACGGTCCGTCGGCCGCCCCCTCGGCGGCGCCGTCGCCGAGTTCCACCGTGACCCCGTCCGCCGCTGTCGGCGAGTTGGGGCAGACCTGGACGGCGCTGACGCAGGTCCCGGCTTTGGCAAAGGCCGGGATCGTCGGAGTGGTCGCTCACAACGGGGAGTTCGTGGCGGTGGGTCCCGTCGAGCGTTCACCCGGTGCGGCGGTGGCCTGGGTGTCGCCCGACGGCGTTGCCTGGACCCGGCACGAGTTCGCCGCCAATCCGGCCGGGGCATTCACCGTTAGCGGTCTGTCCGATGGGCCCGATGGCCTCGTCGCCGTAGGAACGCGTGCGACACCAAGTGGCGACGTGCCTGCGGCATGGCGCTCGTCCGACGGCGTGAGCTGGACCGAAGCTGACATCGTGTCGGCGCCCGCCACCTGCCCGGACAGCGCGGTGGCCGTGGCGGGGGGCCCAGTGGGCTACGTCGTCCTCGGCCAGCGCGGCATCTGCGTCGGAGGAGCCGGCGCCGCTCCCCCCGATCGAGCACCCCTGCTATGGCACTCGTCCGACGGCGTGCGCTGGCAGGCGATCTCGTTCTCCGACCACACCGCGATCCTCACCGCGGTTGCCGTGGGAGGTCCTGGGTTCATCGTTGCCGGCAACCGACAGGTCGGAGGCACCTGGCAGACAGCGGTGTGGACGTCTTCCGATGCAAGCTCTTGGTCGCCAGCGTCCGAGCTGCCCGGCGGCGGACAGATCAAGGTCAACGCCATTGCCGCTGGGCCGAGCTTGATCCTCGCCATCAGCGGGCGGGCTGACCCGGGCGAGACGCAGGGCGCCATCTGGGCTACAACCGACGGCACGGCGTGGACGCAGGTCGAGGTCCTCGGCGAGCAGAATCCGACAATCACCGCCGTCGGCTGGACGGCGATCGGCTTCGTTGCGGCAGGACCGGCGGACAACGCAACTCCCGGCGGCGCACCTGTCGTGCTGCAACTGTCGCAGGACGGAGCGCACTGGCAGACGCTCACCTCGAAGTCGATCCCCCAGGCGATGCCCTACGGCATCGCCGCACTCTCGGGACGGATCGTCGTCGTCGGCGGCTCCGCGAATCCGGCCAGCGCGTTCGTCCTCGTCAGCGGCGGGGCCGCGACTCCCGTCGGGTCACAGCCGGCGTGGTCGCAGGTCATGAGCACCGGCGCGGCGAATGCGCTGCTCCGGGACGGCGACACGATGATGAGCGCCATCCCGTTCTCCAGCGGCTACGTGGTCGCGGGGAATGCGGACAACGGCCAATCGGCTGTCATCTGGCACACATCCGACGGCGTGACCTGGCAGCGCCTCGACAACGGACCATCCTTCACGAGCAGCCAGATGACCGCCCTCGTCGCCATCCCGGGCGGCATCCTCGCCCTCGGCACCGCCAGCCACCTTGATTCGCTCTGTGCCGGCGGCGCGGCCAGCAACTGCAACCCGGTCTTCCCCATCCGATTGTGGACGTCGAGCGACGGTCGCACGTGGCAGGAGCTCCCCGAGAGCGCGACCGCGGCCTTCGGGCGTGCCACGCTCGGGCCCATCGCGGCGGGACCAGGGGGGCTTGTCCTCTTCGGCATGCACGTGCCCGTCTCGGCATCCTCGCCGTCCACTCCGATGGAGTGGACCTCGGCGGACGGGCGCATCTGGCAGGCCCAAACGCAGTTCGGGTTGGCCTTCCCGAAGGGATTCGTCAACGACCTGGCGCATATCGCGAACGGGTTCGTCGCGGTCGGCACGGACACCGCCAGCGGCCCGACGCGCACGGTCGGCGCCGCGTGGACCTCGGCTGACGGCACGACGTGGACGGCGGCCGGCGCGCCGCCGACAAGCCAGGAGGTCGTCCGTCTCCTCACCTGTGCCGGCGGCCTGTTCGCCGTCGGGATTACGGGGGGGTCCAAGACGTTCTGGGCTTCCGGCGACGGTCGGACCTGGACGGATGTCAGTGCGTCGAGCTTGCCGTTCGCGAGCACCGACACGAGTCCGGTGCTGCTCTCGGATGGGACGCAGATCGTGGCCGTCGGTGCGGACCGGGGCGGGAATGCAGGGACGTGGGTCTCCCGCGACGGAACGAGCTGGCAGCACCTTGCGGGCCCGAGCCAGGCACCGACAATCTCCACCACGGCGGGCGGTGCGATCGGTGCGTCGGGGCCGCAGGGGATCGTGCTGGCCACGACCAGCGCCACTTCGACAGGCTTCTCGACCACGGTCTGGGTGCTGCGCTAACCTCGCGCGGGCGCGGGCCACCTCAAACGCGCAGAAAGCGAGGCTGCCGCACGCGCCGGGCCGCCCTTGGCTGGTGACGGCGCGCGATGATCGGGTTGCCGGCGGCATCGACCTCGCCCGTGTAGCAGACGCGCCCCCGCTCGATCCGGCCGGCGATCTGGGCCTGGCGGATGGCGAGGCTGCGCCACGCGTCATCGGTGTTGCCCGCGCGGAGCGTGAGCGCCTCGGTGCATACGTCGAGGGCGGCCCGTAGGTCTGGCTCGCGTCCGGCGCGGGCGATGGCGATGGCGTGCGCCTCGGCGATCTCGGGATCGCGACAGCCGCCAGCCCAGGCGAGCTGGGCGAGTTGCTGTGCTCGGGCGTGCTGCCCCACCTCGATCCAGTGCTGGTGCACCAGCCGGAGCGTCGCGTCCGCGAGCGGAGTCCATCCGCGCTTGCGCCAAGCGGCATAGACGCCGCTGCCGGCGTGCTGCCCGGTCGTCCCGAAGAACGCCCGTATCGCTCCTTCGGTCTCCTTCGCAAGGGCTGATCTGGCCAGGGCGAGCCGCCAGGTGTCGAGCGCGCAGGGCCGACCGGCAGCGCAGCTCGGGCACGCCGCGTGCTCGCAGCGGCCCAGCGGATCGAGGAGCGGCGACAGACGGGCTTCGAGGGCGAGCGCGTCGCGGCGCGACGGGAGCTGCGCGAAGAGGGGCGAGATCGCGCCAAGGAGCGTGGCGGTCCGTTCGGTGTTCATCTCGCTGGCTGCTGTTTCGAGCTTCGGCAGCAGGCGTGCGAGGATCAGCTCAGACGGCGCCTCGGCCGCAGCGATGCGATCCACGAGCATCGGACAGCGCAGGGTCGTGCATGCGTCCACGGCTTCCTGCCAGGCGGACCAGGCACGCTTGCCGGGGCGCGCCGGAAGCACGGTTGCGTGGCTGGCCACGTGCGCGTCCGGGATCGGGACCGGCGGCTCCGGAGGTGTCCGCCGGGCCGGCCCCGAGAACTCGACGCGGTCCGCCGAGCCGTCCTGCGCCACGGCGAGCAGGTTCGCGAGCGTGTCGTGCCCCTGCTCGACGGCGCGCGCGAGCAGGCGGAGCGCGAGCCGCGCCGTGGCCGATGCGTCAGACAGCGCCTCGTGGGGCGCGGCGTTCGTGAGCCCGACCAACGCCAGCACGTCGCCGAGGCGCCGGTGCCTGGTGGAGAGGGCGGGACGAACTGGTGGTGGAGCCGCGAGGTACGCACCTGTCCGCCTGGCGCATTGCCGCTCGCGGCCCCTGCTGCTGGACCTGTCCGAGCTGCGGCTACGTCGATCCACCCGACGGCGCCATCAGTCGGCGACTGGCGCAGTTCGACCCGCCGGCCCGATCCGGGGAGCTGGCGGCCCGGTAGCAGGGGCCAGCCTCCTCCACGCCGACATCGACGCCACCGTCGATACTCGAACGACCTGGTCCCAACGGTTCACGATGCCGGGGGACACGCTCCATGGCATGGCGGTCGCGCCCTGACACTCCTCGCCCTGCTCATCTGCGTAGAACCCCGGCGAGTTGCCGGGGGTTCTTCCAATGTTGGGCAGCGGTCGAACTCCACTTCGCGGGCCTTCCCCCGGCGCTACCAGAGCGCCATGCGCGCCTTGACCGAATGCGGTTGGAGTATCGGCGGAACTTCCAACGCGTTCGCGCACGCCTCGAGGACGGGCCTGCCGACCAGATGAGCGAGGTAGATCTCTGTCGTCAGCAGCGTGGCCGCCACGACTTCCGTCAGGGACTCGTGGAACGCCATTGCGTCGGCCACGGACAGTGCCCCGGACAGGAACGCGTCAGCCTCTTCGTAGTTGGCCCGCCGTCTGAGCCGGTACAGCAGGTCGATCAGCGTGGTAGCGCGGAGCTTCGCGCATCGGGCGTCCCGCTCGGCTCTCGGTAGTCGCTTTCGCGGCGTCTTGGCTGCCGTCGGCAGCAGCTTCAACCACTGTCCGTGGTGTTCCGCGATCTGACGCTTGCGGGTCGTCCTCAGGGCGAGCGCGACAAGGTGGGGCGCCGTGGCAGCCGTCGGCGAGGTCAGGTTGCTGATGGGGACGGGCCGGACAGTCCCGAACCCTTCGTAGGTCCAGGCACCCGGCGGCCCTGCGACCCGCGTCGTCCAGGGCACCACGAATGGCGAGGCCGGGTGGCCCACCTGATCCGCGGCCCAGCGCAGCATCTTCTCGTGCGTGGTCAGCCGGGTTCCGACGACCAGCGCCAGCGCGTTGAACGCCTCGAACACCGCGTAGTAGCCCTGCACGCTCGCCCAGTGGTTGGCGAAGCCGATGATGTCGGGACCGCCGATCACACGCGGGCTGTTCAGGAGCACCTCGGTCGCCCAGCCATTGCGCAGATACTGCTGGACCCGGGGTGAGAGGTACCGCTTTCCGGCTGGCGTCCGGGCTCGCCACGATCCGCGCCGAACGGCATCGGCAACCCCGGGAAGCAGACCCCCACGGTGCGGGTAGAGGTCGGTCGTCCACGCGCAGATGGCGCGCATGTAGCCGTGGTAGGTGCGGAAGGTCAACTCCTCCTCGGAGCGGCCTCCTGCTGGCGCTGGATACCGCAATCCCGCGACGATCGGCATGGAGTCAGGCTACGCGCTTGACCCCCGGACGGTGGGGTGCTGCGCCGCAGGGGCAGTCTTGCCAGCTGGATGGTCGGCTGACCGTCACCCACGCGACGACCCCGCTACGTCTCCGCCCGATCGTCCGGGGACGGTGGCGACGCTATGTCATCCCCGCCCGGCAAGATGTTGATCGATGTCGTTCACAAACAGACGGAGCAGGTCGCCGCGCCGAAGGGTGGTCTCCGGATAGCCCGCGTCGCGTCGCAACTCGATCCACAATTCCTCGAGCTTGAACAGGCGATCCATGCTCGCCTCGGTGTCGACGACCGGCTGATCGAGACGAAGCTGGCCCCAGCGTCGGACGACTTCATCCGAGCCCCACATCATCAGTGCCTTCGTCCAGTCGTGGAACCCTTGAGCCAACTGTTGTGGCGTCATGGGCTTCCGGCCAGTCTGCTGGGCCATGAAGACGCCGAGCAGGAACGCGACGAACTTCTCGTACTCCGGCACTTTCTTAGCGCGCGTTTCCCGCTCCAACTCCTGCATTCGTAGGTTGGCATCGCGCTCGCGCTCAAAGTAGCGAGTCAGGATCACCGAGATGACCGTCGCGTACCCCGCCACAACAGCGCCCACGAGCGCAGCCACCACTGTCGCGGCTGGGTGGAGGACCGCAAGGACGACAAGGAGTGCGATAACCGCTGCTAGAAGAACCCCGACGGGAATGACGACTTCAGGCGCCTGGGCAACCTTGCGCACCCGCTTCATGACATGCAAGTCTAGCCAGCGATCGGCACCGTAGGCGTATGGACGCGAACCTGCGCGCCAACCAAGCCTTGACGACGGCGCGTTCCTGACGATGCTCCTGCATCTCCCCAGTCGACGAGAGATCGCAGCCGAGGGTCGCGGCTCAGCCGAAGGAGGGACGCGATGAGCAGTGGACAGCGCGGCAAGCCGCCCTTCCGGGTGGCCGTGGCCGTCGCGGTCGAAGACGGTGGCCGCGGCCGCTGGCAGACCCTGCCGACCGCGTACTCGACCCACGTCCAGGCGATCAATGCCGGCAACGCCCTGTGGGTCCTTGATGCGATCCCAGATCTGCGCGGGGTCCGGGTCGTCGGCAGCGACGGCGCGCCGGTTGGCGACGATCTGTTCCGCAGCTGACGGGGCTGCGGCTTCGTCAGGCGCGGCACCCCGCCGTCGTGGCGCTGGCGTGGCCGCGTTGATCCGGTGCGCCCGCTCACCTTCGGCGCGCCGGTCCCTTGACTTCTGGTTCCGCGCGCCGAAGGTCGGGGGTCGCCTGATCGGGCGATCCGGTCGCCCGTCGGGAGCCGGGTACGAGGTACGGGCCAGGGTGGCCCGGTGAGGTGTGCGGTGAGAGGAACGAGTGGCGGGCTCCGGCCCGATCCGGTGACCGAGGAGGTGCGGGCCCGGTACACGGCGACCTTGCAGAACCTCGAGCGCCTGGCGCACGAGAGCTGGGCCGCCGGCAACTTCGCCGGCGCGTCGGCCTTCCTCCACAGCGCGGCCACGGCCGCCGAGCAGGCTGCCAACCAGCAGAACCGCGGATGGATTCTCCGGGCCGGGTCGGACGACGGCCCGGCCTCTCGCGCTTCGGCGCACGGAATAGGGCGCCCGTGATGCACGCCCTGGACATCACGGGCCCGGATGGCCGCCCTGCAACGACCACGAGCCCTACCAGCCCGACGCCGGCAGGTGTTCGTGGTGCGGCGATTCCACGCGGGCGTCATGGCGGTGTTCACGGTGCTGCTGCCCGAGGAGTACTGACGCGCCTCGCCTCGCGGCCCTACGTGGCGGCGCGAAGGAAGATGGCGAGTGGCGACAGGTCGCGCTCCCAGAACAACGCGACCCCCTGCTCGTTCTGCGCTTGGGTGAGGTTCACCAGCCGGAACACCCCGGCGAGGACGGCCGCCGGTCCCTTGCCGTCGGGAAAGACCTGCGTTCGCCCGAGCGTCGTCGAGACCTCACGAGACGCTTGGGATCCCGCAATGCCTCGTCTTCGTCACTCAACGTGAGCTGCTGGCCCCGCAGGAGCAGCGTCTTCCCGGAGGGACTTGGCTCTCCGCGCTTCCCGGTCCAGGATCTCAAAGATCGCTGTCTCGTCACGCGTCAGCCGATCAACATCAGTGCCGTCGAGTCGCACGATCGTGTAAGCGCTGTATCGGATGACATCATTCACGAAGGCATCAGCGTCCCTCGAGAACGAGCCGGTGGTCACCATCAGGATCGCGGTAGAGCGATTACGCACCGCAACTCCGACCTCGCGCGCCGCATGGTCGACGTTGAACGACGTAGTGTTCTTGCACTGAACCTGCCAACGCGTGTGGACGGGCTGGAACGCTTCGGCGTAACCATCGATCTCTTCGTTGCCGCGGGGCCGCTCTGGCGGGCGGATGTTGCGCAGCCCCATCCGCAGAAGCAGACGGAGGACAAACAGCTCGAGCGCTCTGCCTCTCTGGGTGGTCGACAGCCGCTCGTCACGAAGCTGGGGTATGAGCTCGGCGAAAGGCACCTGAAGCTCAGGTCCCGTGACCGCGAACCCGGCCGTGCGGATTCGCTCGAGCAGCTGCTGAACTGCGGCGGTAGCAAACGTGGGCGTTCCCCTGAAACGATGGTCGCTGCCGCCTCTCCCGCCCGTGGTCTTCTCGAGCTCGATGAACCCCGCGTCCCGCAGAGGCTCGAGCTGGTTCCTGACGAAGGACGTGGGGGCGAAATGCAGATCATGGCGGGGCTTGAGCAGCGTGATCATTTGCCCGCTCGTCGCTTCGTGGTTCGGAAACAACGCCAGCTGCTCGAGGATGGCCCGCCCAACTCCATCGAGCGCGGCAGCCCCCTTGACAGTCCCCAGCGAGACGCCGCTCAGCCGCTCGAACACCTGCTCGTTGACATCGAACCAACCTTTGGGCCGGAAAACGCCAGCTGCGGTGAGCCAGCTTCCCACGCCGTTGATGTCGGTGCCGTCAGGGTTCGACCCGAGTCCGTCACGCGCGAAGTGATCGGCCAGCGGTTCTTTGGTCAGCCGCATCCCGGCTTTCGCTAGGTAGTTGACGCCAACCACGAGCTCGATCCCGTTGAGGTTGCGGAGGAGGTGCTGAGCCAGGAGATGGCGTCTCTTGTCGTCACCGGGCAGGGCCAGCACGGCTGCCCCGAAGTCCGTCAAGGCATCCAACTTCGGTGTCACGAGACAGTAGTCGCGCGCTGAGAGCAGGGCGTTGTAGGCCATCCTCCACTTCGGCCCACTCTGGCTCGTCTCTCCAGGGCTCAGGAGATGGAAGACTCCGAGCCTCACGCCGTCCTTGTTGCCCGAGTTGTCCCGCACGGCTTCCAGAAACGCTGCAAGGGAAGGTATCTGCGCGGGCGTGAACTGCTTGGAGTACGGCAGTTGGCGTGGGGCCCCTGCCTTGATCGTGACGGGTCGGAGTCCAAGCTTGGCCGCGGCGTCAGCGCCCAGCTCGAGCGGGTCCCGGCGGTGCCGCGGCGCCGGGGCAGCGGCCTTACCGTTCTCGGCAGCCAGCGCGTCCCCGTCGCCCGTCAGGTCGAAGATGCCGGGCTCAGTCGACGACGGCTGGTGCTTCCTCCGCGTCACGCGCTTCTCCCTGATCCCGCCCAGAGGCGTCGGACCTGCACGTGCGGATGAGCCAGTGCCCCTCGGTGTCCTGCTCGAAGTGCGCAGAACAGATCGCACGCACGGTCTCGTAGTCGCCCACGCTCAGCCCGATGTCGCCGTTGAAGTGATGCTGAACGAGCAACGAGTGCAGATAGGGCAGAGTTCGCTGGTAGTCGACGCTCGGGATGCTGCCCACAGGGGCCAGTGTACCGAGGTGGTTGGCGAGAATCTCGGCTGCCTGGATCCGCCGAGCGGTCGTGATGGCCTGGCCGCGCCTAGAGTGCCGGGCGCGCATGGCCAGGACCACATCGTAGGCTGCTACATCCTCGGCTCCGCTCCGGCCCTTGTAGCCCTTGTGGGAGAGCTGGCCTTTGTCGAGGTACGTCGCGCCGACGATGGACAACCCTGCGTCCGTGGCCGCGTCCTCGATCGCCCTCCAGACTGACGCATCCGTGCTGTGGAAAACGACGGTGAGACTGCCGTTCCGCCGAAGCACGCGCGCCATCTCTGCGAAGCTCGCAGCCATCAACGTCTGGTACTCCATGACCGACTTGCCGCCGTGCTGCGGGCGAAGCGACCGGTTCACGACCGCCTCTTCGGTCGGATCCGTGAGCGCGCCGAGCCAGCTTTCCCAGATGAGGTTGCAGTCGGCGTAGTAGATCGAGGAGCCGAACGGCGGGTCGGTGAACACGTAGTCGACGGAGGCGTCGGGCAACGGCAGTTTGGTAGCTGAACCGACGATCACCTGGACGCGATCGGCCTTCTCGGGCCCGTCGCGCCATTCGCTGGCGTAGAACGTTCTCAGCTGGCGGATCTTGTGCGCGAAGACGCTTCCGACGTTCACCTCCGATGAGAGGTGCGGGATGTAGAGGGTGCCTGTCAGCGGGCGCTGGCCGCCCCGTGCGTTGAACCGTCGCATCACGGTCCCATGCCAAGCCGTGTTGGTGAAAGCCGTCGCCAGCGCCTGTCGGAGCCTGATGTCGGGCTCGTCGCACACGGCCGTCCACAACGCCGCAAGAGCCCGAAGGTTGCGGGGCGTGTAGAAGTCCGCAATCGTGCGGATGGCGCGCAAACCCAGGGCAGAGCGGATGTACATCTCGCGGTTGGGCTCGATCGGCGTGGTCGGATACCAGTCAGGTATGGGACCCGACCTCCAGAACCTCTCGATCGAGAGGTCGTCGTTGCTGACCGCGCGCTCCTGTCGTCCGCACCGCTCGCAGTCCGTCACGACCCACACCGGCACCGTGTCGGCGTGCCCTGCTCCTCGCCGCGGTGTCATGCGGCGGCACGATGGACACTGGAAGGCGGAGGCGACTGTCCCACTCGACCGGTCCGCACAGTGATCCCAGACGGTGGCGGGGCTGCCACAGTATGAGCAGTTCAGGCGATCGGACCAGATCGTGTAGGCCAGGGTGGCCCTTCCGCCGCACGCGGCACAACGCGCCGAGTACAGCTCCTCGAGCAACGGTTTCACGCGTCCCATGACCCGCGCAGCCGCTGACGCCAGCTCGTTCGGATCGCTCGCGTGCGTGACGTTCCAGGCGATGTGAGCGGCTGCCGGGGCAAGGTCGTTCAGAATGGCAGTTCGCCCCAGGCGGCGAGCAGCGACCCCGGTCATCCCGCTCCCGGCGAAGGGATCGAGCACGGTCGCGCCGGGCAACGTGTGATGCGCGATGAACGGCTCGATAGCTTCCGGCGGGATCTTCGTGTGATAGCTGTGGACGTTGAAGACCGGCGAGCCCTTGGAGCCGCGCGTCGGCAGCAGGAGCGGTTCCACATCAGCGACGGCGAGCGACCGACGGCCCGGGCGGTCGATCCGCACCCCGAGATCGGGGTAGAGGTCGCGGAACTCCATCAGTCCACCATGTCGAGACTGAGCTGCCCGTCATCGGGAGACATGACCTTGCTCGCCACTTCGGCCACGCGATCGAACGTCCAACCGTCCGTGGGCGTGCCAGCTTCGAGCAGCGCGGAGACGGCCACAGCGTACAGGTGACCGATCTCTCTTGTACGCCCGGAGCCGCTTGTCAGAAGGTCTCGCTCGATGGCCGCGCTCACAATGGAATCAGCGTCAACCCGGCCCGTGACACCTTGCCTGGCACGCGGAGAGGGCGATAGCGTCATCACCACATCGGTCGCTGCGACATGTTCGCCGGCCTGCATCGCCTTGATGCCCTTGAAAGATGGCTGGGTCTTGTGCAGGGTGCTTGCGCCAACCACGTGCAGTCCGGCGTCAGTGGCCGCGTCCCGAATGGCCGTCCACACGGCATCATCGGTGTTCTGGAACACCATGGTTGTCATGCCATCGGGCTTGAGCGCACGCCTGACCTCCGCGAGGGAGCGCCCCATCACCTCCCGGTAGTCGGCGACGGTTTTGCCTGCCCGCTTCTTGCTCACCACCGCCTCAAGGGCGCGGTCAGTCAACTGGCCGAGCCATGCTTCCCATAGCAGAGAGGCGTCGGCGTAGTAGATGTTCGCTCCGAACGGAGGGTCGGTGAAGCAGTAGTCCACGCTCGACGTGGCAACGGTAGCGAGATGCGTCGCGGAACCCTGGATCACGGTCACCGCGCCCGCCGGGAGCGCCGTCTGTCGGTAGAACGCGAGGACGGCGCGCAGCTTCCTGCGGAACAGCGACAGCACGTTCCACTCGTAGCGCAGCGACGCAATGTAGAGGGTACCGCCCAGCACGTTCGTGGGGCGCTTCGAGTTCCACTGGTATCGTCGAGAGGCGCGATTCACGATGGCGGTGAAGACCCACGTAAGCGCCTCCCGCAGCCGCTGGTCCGGCTCGCGCCTGATTCCCTCGAACAGCACGCTGAGCGCCGCGAGGTTTCTCGGGCTCCAGAAGTCGGCCACATTCTCGATTCCAAGGTCTCGATGTCCGCCTCGCCACATCTCCCAGTCGCTTCCAAATGGGAGGTCGGGGTACCAGTAGGGAACATCCTTGCGGTCGAAGGCCATGCGAGTGAGGTCACCCGGCCCCGGCGAGATCTCCTGTCGACCCACTCTGCACTCGGGGCAAGCGAGGTTGACCAGGACGGCTCGTTCGCCGGCGACGCGGGCGCGTGCCTTGTCGAACAACTCCCCGCAGGTCCCGCACCTCAGGCGGCCAACGTTGCCTCCCTCGAGCCGACTGTCCCATACCAAGACCGCAGCACCACACCGCGGGCATGTCCGCTCATCGGACCACACCACATACTCCGCAGTCGCTCGGCCCTCACAGCGCGGGCATGTCGTTTCGTAGAGCGGCTCGACCTGCGGTACGCTCCAGCCGAGGAGCCGATCTGCGGCCACCCGCAATGCCTCGGCGTCGCAGGGCGTCGTGTAGTTGCGGGCAATGTGCACTGCCGCCGGCGACAGATCGTTGAGGATGGCTCGACGCCCTGACAGCGCAGCGGCCAGACCCGTCATCCCACTCCCGGCGAACGGATCCAGCACCAGACCGCCGCGCTGGGTGTAATGCTCGATGTAGGGTGAGATGGCCTGCGGCGGCACCTTGGTGTGATAAGCGTGAACGTTGTATGCCGCCGTGGCCCTGCTGACGCGGGTTGGCCGGGCGAAAACACTCATCGCCGCGGCCGGGGCTCGGTCGGATCGGCTGGCAGCGGCACGGCTCTAGTATGCGTGCCTGCCGTTAGGTCACCACACCCGCAGCGATTGCGTGCGGGTGACGAGGAGCACCGCCGAACTCGTGGTGCTCGTCTCGCCGGCGGTGTTGGAGCGGCCCCGAGGCCGTGGTTCCGGCTGCGTGACCCGGTGCCGCCGACGACGGGCACCGGCACGCGTGCGGGCCAGACTGACGACCTCGGTGTCCTCGCTGCTAGCACGTCCGGCCCAAGCAACGGCCAGGTGCGCGGGTAAGCTAGCCCGGCGTAGGGGGCCGCGCCAACACTGGGAGCACACCGATGGTATCGACGATCCAGATCACGCTCCGGGGCCCGAGGCCCAACCAGTTCGCTCAGGTCGGCAAGCTGCTGTTCGGCGGGTTTTCTCCAACCGCAGGTGCCGACCCTTACGGTCTGAGGGCAACCTTCGAGTGGATCGCGGGGAAAGGGCTGGAGGGGACACACCAGGCGCGTTGGGTCTGGCTCGACGGAGAGGTCACGAGCGCCCGCCCTTCTCGCCGTCGCTTCGGATCGGTGCTCGTGTCGACAGATCAAGGCCTTCCCCCACTAGACGCCGGCTCGAACTGGGGGGTGACGTGGTTGTGGCGTCTGACACCCGAGGACATAGAAGCGATCGAGACGGACAGGGCGGATCCGCCTTCACCACCTAGTTTCTTCCTCAGCGTCCGCGGCATCCTTGAGCTCGACGGGTCATGCCACATGGTCGAGGGCGAAGGCCAGTTGCTGGTCGCACTGTCCGACTGGCAACAGCATCTCACCGGCCTTGGCTACGGAATTCCACCTTCGATTGCTGGCCTGGCAGAGTCAGCTTCAAGCAAGCACCCCTCGTGGACTGACGCGGACAAGCGGCTCGCCACGGCGCGAGAGGCTCTCCGTCTCGGCGACGGGCACGGGGCGTTGGCGAAGTGCTTGGGCGCGTTCGAGGCGTTGGTGACCGCACCGTACAACGACAACAGCTGGCTGAGCTGGCTTCACGATGGGTTTGCGATCGCAGCGCTTCCCGAGCAGAAGGCAAACAGCATCGCCCGCCTGCTGTCGGCGCATTGTTCACTCCTCAATCGTGTCGGTCACCATCGTGATCGAGAGGAGCAGGACCTGGCCGGGGATCTACTGCGGATGCCCCTGAGCCACTGGGAAGCAGAGCTGATCGTCGGTTCTAGCCAGATGCTGCTCGCGTACGCGCTTCGGCTGAGCGCAGGCCGAACTACGACAAAGAAGGGCCCCGAGCAAGGGGCGTAGGCGAACTCGTGACCCCTGGCCCGAAGGTGATCCATCCGGAACCTCGGCGGGTCAGCCGCCGATCCTGAAGACGCTGGTCCCGCACACGGGGCACTTGCCCTTGAGGGCGTGCTTGCCGTTCTTCATGGTGACCTGCTCGGGGTTCTTGACCTCGCGCTTGGCCTTGCACTTGACGCAATACGCTTCAGCCATGACCTGCACCTCCGAATTGCCACGAGAGGGGTAAGGATTCCCTCCGACCCAACGCCCCGGCCACCAATCGGTCGCCACTGCGGTCCATCGAACGGGCGGAGGGGCCGTCCGATGCGCAAGGATAGCGTCCACGTCGGCTCGCTCGCTTGCCCTCCCCCACGTGGTTCTGGAGGGCGTGGTCATCCCGAAGCCGTTTGTGGACGATGCACCGAGCAACGATTCCACCTGATCAAGAGCATCCCGAAGCAGCGGTGGGCTCGCGTTCCCGGGTGGACCGCGGGCGAAAGTGGACCGCGGGTGAACCCGTTGCGCGATCGGTGATTCGGTGCGATCACCCCCCAATCAAACCCCCCAAGCCCAAACCCCCCACGCACGGATCACGCTCACATGAGCACGGGCCGAAAGCTCATTCGTAAACAGCA
>JAJYJR010000055.1:0-871 GCA_021789355.1 Chloroflexota bacterium
GGAATACCGATCGGGACGAGCGGGGCGACCTCGTCAGGTTCGTCGGTCATCGCGACACCGACCACGACATCGACGTGGAAGCGGGCGAAGACCGTGGCGCCGAGGTAGGCGGTGACCGGGACGCGCAGCGTCGTCCGCCCCTCCGTCATGGGACGACCCGGGTCGAGCCCGAAGCGAAAGAAGTCACCGAGGTCGAGGGCGGCAGCCGCGCGTAGCGCCGTCTCGGCTTCGTCGAGTCGCGCATCGGGGCGGAAGAGATCCACATCGAGCGTGTGGCGTGCCGCGCCGCCCAGTCGGGCGAGCAGTGCGGCGGCGCCCTTGAGCACCCACGCCTCGGGTTCGGCACTGAACAGCCGGGACAGCAGTCGATCGTAGGCGACCTGACGCTGCAGGTCGGCCAGTTGCGTCCCGGGTCGCTCACGCGCCAGCTGTCGAAGTCGATCGGTGATCGCCTGGCGAAGCGCCGTGGGATCGGCATACCGGCGCTCGGTCATCACCCGCGTGCCTCGGCGAGGATTGCCTCGCGCTCTCCCGAGCCAGCACGACGCAGGAGTTCGTCGAGCACCGCCACTCCATCGCCACGGCCTAGCCCGAAGCGCTCCGCATAGGGCGCGACGGCTTCGGCGACGACGCGCGGGTAGTCCTGGATGCGCTCGAGCACCTCGCGGGTGATCTCGGCCACCGCGTCGGGGTCGACGTGGTCGGCGAGCAGCTGACTGATCATCACGCCAGCGCGCACCGTCGGCAGTCCGTCGAGGAGGAGCCGCGCCTCGTGGGGGATCGTGCCCCGGTGGATCCTGACGTCCGTTCGTCGCGTCTGCCGTCGATACGGCAGGGTGAACTCGTGAACATCTGCCCGCAGATCGCCCAC
>JAJYJR010000055.1:881-1304 GCA_021789355.1 Chloroflexota bacterium
CCCACCCGATAGAGGCGCGCCGCGGAGGCGTGCGAAACCACCGCGACCTGCGGATCGTCGAGGCGCTGCCAGGCCGGGTGTGCCGGATCGAGCTGGAGCCAAGCCGCCCGCAGGTCGAGATGGTCGGGCTCGGCACCACCGCGAACCCGGTACACGCCGTGAGCGACGCGCTCGATGAGCCCGGCCTCGACGAGCCTGGTCAGCGATCGCCAGGCGACCCCGGCCGCAGCAACTTGCTGTAGCGTGACGAGGCCCCACTGCGCTTCGGCCAGATCGCGAAGGCGGGCGAGTGGGCTAGGCATGCTGCGAAGTATACCATTGGCGTCATACTATGCAGCATGTGCTTGCCGCTTGGTCGATCACGCGGATCGTAGCCACTCCTGCCGCCCGCGCAGCTCCATCGCAAGCGGGAGCGGGACATTC
>JAJYJR010000055.1:1314-16420 GCA_021789355.1 Chloroflexota bacterium
ATACTCGTCGGGCTCGCGCGGCCTCAGGGCCGCCGGCACTCGGTCGGGGCGTGGCGCAGCTTGGTAGCGCGCATCGTTCGGGACGATGAGGTCGGAGGTTCAAATCCTCTCGCCCCGACCAAACTCAGCTCATCGGGACCGATCTCCAGAATGGCGGGCACTGCCTCGCTCAGGCCCCGATTGACCGCCGCAGGCGTCCATGCGTACTCGATGCTCTGGAAACCCTTGGCATCGAACGCTGCGAACAGAGTTCCGGCGAGCTGTTGGCGAGCGTCGTCGTCCGCCTCGGCCCACAGGCGGGGCAGGTCCGCCAGGAACTCGCGGATCTCCGCCTCGGTCAGCGTATCCGGGTTGGCCGGCCGGCTGGCCAGGGCCTCGGCTGCATCGAGCTGCGCCATTCTGGCCTGCCATCGGATGACGTTCCGATCGCGTTGCAGGTCGCGGGTGGCCTCGTCACGGTCCCGCGCGATCCTCGCGAGCTCCGCGTGGTCGATGAGCATCTCGCCGTCGGCGTGGCGCGCGAGCACCGCGGCAATCGTCGGCTCGTCGAAGGCGCCGGCACGAGCCAGGAGTAGCCCGGCGAGCCCCTCATACCACCGCTGCGGGTAGCTGTGGCCGTCAAAGGTCGAGTGGCGGCCACGGACGCTGACGGCGATCTCGGGTTTGGCCGTCCGGAAACCCTCGCAGACCGGCGTGGGATGTCGATACCGTCCTGTGTCGCCATACAGGTAACGGCCGCATGACGCGCAACGGACTTTCAGGGCGTACTTGCGGCGAACAACTCTCCCCGGTGTCCGCGTCCTGCGCCGGCTCCGCTGCTTCTGCACCGCGTCCCACACGCGTTGGTCAATCACGGCACCCAGCCGGCTATCGGTGCCGTCTTGGAGCTTGCCGAGGTACAGGCGGTTGGTGAGGATGCCCCGTACGACGTGAACGGTGAGCCCGGTGCTCGAAGCGACCTCCCGGTCCGTCATGCCGCCCGCCGCCAAATCGAACACCCGATTGACGACTATGAGACCGGATTCGTCCACCTCGAGAAGGAAGTCCTCTCCAACTCGCCTGAACCCTGGAGGTGCCAACCCTCCCGGGTCGCGGTGGTCGGCGCGCTTGCTCGCGTATCCAGATCGAACGTTCTTGGAGTGGTCCCGGGAGTAGATTTCGGCGGCCTCCATCTTGTCGATGAACCGCTCGAAATCGACCTCGTTCGATGACAGGATGCGATCGTTGCATATCCAGATCACGACACCGTGGCTCTGGAAGTAGTGCCGGTAGTGGAGGGCGAGGCGAGTATCCCGAATGAAGCGCGAGGAGTAACCGACGAGCAAGACATCGAACAGTCCGGCCGCAGCGGCGGCGAGCATCGCCCTGAACTCCGGAGTTCGAGTGGCCGGTGGGTCCTCCATGGAGTCTCGACCGGACCAACCCGACTTCGCGACGAGCCATTCGAGGTGGGTATCGATGAGTCGGAACTCATCGATGGCCGCATCCTGCATCCGGTGCTGCGCTGCGGGTCCCTGCTTGTCGAGCTGACCTCTCGACGATTCCCGGCGCCACCGGGCGCAGCGAAGACCGCGCAGGTCGTCGGGCACTCGGGGCAGGACGTGCGTCGGCCCCGGCCTCAGCAGGACGGCGTATCCCGGCACGCGGGGCGTAGCTTCGATTGTCATGCGATCTCCTCGTCGGTCGCGCTGTCCGCGTCACCCTCGACGGCGGCATTCGCGTCAATCCGTTGGATGCCCAGGCGCCGTTCTTCGGCACGCCGTCGCTCGATGGATCGGATGGCCACCACAAGCGCGACCACGATCGGATCCCCGACGAGGTACACGCTCGCACCAGTCGACTGGTTCGTCTCGGTGCAGTTGTGCTGCGGTTCGATCCCGGCGGTCATGCGGCGTGCACGTGCTGCTGTCATCTGCATCCCGGACATCGGGAAGCTGATGCACTCTGTGCAGGACCGTCCCGCTGTCAAGGGCGCCTGGAGGCGAGATCCGTGGCCTGGAAAGGCGGCGGCGATGACACCGGATCAACATCGGCCGTGCTGCTCCGCCCACAACATGAACACGGTGCCGCCCACGAGCACGCTGACCGTCAGTGGCAAGTCCCCGGTTGCCATTGACGCGAAGATCCCGCCGATCAGGGCTCCGAAGATCGCGCGGAGCGTACGCCAAGACGGACGCGGGAGAGACAGCGGGTCCGGCGCAACGACCCGGCGCGGCGGCCGTTCGGCAGGGTCAGCTCTCGCCTCACTGATTCGTCGGGCGTTTCGTCCCCGAAGCTCGGCGTAGGCGACGTTGAGGCGAGCCGTCGCGCGAGTCCTGTGGACTCGGTCCGCCTCCGAGGTTGCGTGATCCGGATGGCACTCTCGGATCCGTTTCCGATAGGCGGCGTGCACCTCGGTCTGCGACGCACCCGTGCGGAGTCCCAGTTGCGCATACAGACCGTCCAGCGATCGTCCGCGATCTTCCGCGACCGTCGTCACGGGCACGCGACCCGACCGGTGGGGCCGGTGCCGGCGTACCCGCGCCTCACTGGACGGGCTCCGCTCTCCCGCTCGCAGCGTCCCAGGCTGCCGTCGCTCGGGGCACCGGCCAGCGCGGGTCGATCGAGATCGGAATGCGCACCACGGCCCCGACCAGTCCGTAGCGGTGCGCCGCCAACAGCGCGACCAGGATCGCGTCGGGGAGGGCAGCGTAGGCGGGGCCCGCCCAGCACACCCTGCCGGTCCCGTCCTTCGCGACCGGCTGATACAGCTCGTGCACGGCTCACCGGACCTCGCGTTTGACGAGCCTGCCCGCCTGATCGAGCGTGTCGACGATCGTGAGGCTGTTGCCGTCCTGGTCGGCGATGACCCAGTACCGCTGCGTGGCGCGGTGCTCGTGCCGGGGAAGCAGACCCCACACCCACGCCATGATCACGAGCCCCACGAGCATCCCGAGTGCCGCCATGGCGCACCTCCGTTCGCGTCGACGCTTGCGTACCCACGACGCGCGCGTCAATAGGACGTACGAGTACGCGCGCAGGCCGACCGGCAGGATGCGCGCCAGCTGGCTGGCACCCAGCTCGTTCGGCAGGGGAACGCGGCTACGCGGGGCGGAACCGAGGGGCGTTGCCCGGCCCCACGCGCACGAGGTTGCCGGAGGAGACGGCGGCCAGCAACGCGCGGCGGGCCGTCTCGTCGCTGCAATCGAGCGCCGCAGCCAGGGCCCGCGTGGTGAGCCCGCTGTCCGGGGTGGCGTCGATGGCCGCCGCCGCGAGCGCCTGCAGCTCCGTCGCGCCGATGCCCCCGGGCAGTCGGGTCTCGCCCGACCCCGCCGCTGTCGGGGCGGAGACGACGTCGAACGACCCAGCGTCGCCGTCGAAGGCGAACTCGATGACGCCGCCCTCCGCGTCGCGCACGTCACAGGCGATGCGTCCGCGGGTGCCACGGCGGGTGAGGATGAGGTTGGCATCGGTGGAGGAGGTGACGACGCCCGAGCCGCGCGCCGCGACACTCGCCGAGGCGGTGCCCTCGGCATGCTTGGCGGTGTGGTGGATCAACAGCACCGCGGTCCGGCACGCCTCGATGATGTCCTGGATGCCCGACATCACCGGTTGCATCTGCCAGCTCTTGTCTTCCTGCGCGCCGTGCAGCCGGATGAGTGGGTCGAGCACCACCAGCACGGGGTGGATGCGCTCGATCTGCGCGTAGAGCAGCTGGAGCGACGCTGCGTCATCGAGGCGGACCTTCTGGCGGACGATCAGGTGCACCTCGGCGGTCGGCCCACGGCGGGCGCAGATACGGCGATACCGCTCGGCGGTGCCGGCGCGTACGCCTTCTTCCAGCACGTAGACCACCGGGCCGGGCGCGGCGGCCCGGCCCAGGAACGGCTGCCCGAGCGCGATCGCCACGGAGAGATCCTGGGCGAGGTAGGTCTTCAGGGACTTGGGCGCACCCGCCAGCACCGCCAGTCCCTCGCGCGGAATCAGGTCCTCGACGAGCCAGCGGACGGGGTCGTGGATGGTCGCGAGGAAGGTATCGAGGTCGACGCAGTAGGGGATGGGTTCTTCGGGCACGACAGGACGTCTCCACCGCCCCTGCGCCGACGTCATCGTAACCGCGGCGATCAGACCGGAGGCGGTTGCCGCCCTGACGCTAGGTTATGGGAAGAAATGCCGACCTCGTCAAGCCCCGCCGCCGGCCTCCGCTCGTAGTTGGGAGGCGATCCGTGTCGATGCACCTCGAGGGCGAGTGGTCGACCCACAGAACACCACGGGGACATGCCGGCGAGCGCAACCGTCGCGCGGGAGCCTGGAGGCTGGCCCATGTCCGCCCGTTGGGTCGCCGTCAGCGCCCGGGTCCGGGCGGCCGATCGCGGGGGGTTCCGCCACCGGCTCCGGTCCCCTGTCGCGGCGCGTAGAGCCGTGACAGCAGATCGTCGCGATCGGCGGCAGACAGGCGCGCAGAGTCGGCGAGGATCGCGTCGGTCAGCTTGCGCCGCGTCTCGAGGGCCGCCGCCCGCTGCGTCGCGGCCCGCTCCTGGTCCGCCGCCGCGCGGCGGTTCTGCGCCGCGGTCCCCGATTCGCCCGACGAGAGGATCCAGAGCAGACGGAACAGGCCGACCAAGACGAGCAACGGGACCATGCCGTTCATCGTCGCCCCCATCCCCTGGGACGCGCACTCGTACCCGCCCCAGCCACCGCGTCGCCTCTGGGACCCGGCGTCAAGGGCCGTCGGGGGAAGCGGATGGTGATGCTCGACGGACCGGCGCCGCTGCGGACATCCACGAGCGCGAGCCCGAGAGGGCGGTCCTCGGGCGGCACATACAGCCGCACTGGATCGGGCACCTGCAGTCCGAACCGCGCCCGGGCGAGGGCCGCCACGTCCCGCTCGACTTCCGCTTGGTCCATCGCCCGACCCGGGGCGGCGATCTGACCCTCCCAGATCCACAGGCCGCACTCATTACATTCGAGATCGTCGCCCACCGGATCGGGCATCCAACTGACCATGCCGGTCCAGCTCGGACACCCGCAGGCGGGGCACGCGATCGGCCAGGCCACGTACCTCATATCAGCCTCCATCCAGTGCCGGCAGCTCGGGGCGCGCCGGATGCAGGGGTATCGGTCGAGTCGTCGACCCTGTCAAAGAAACCGCACGTCCGTGCGTGACTGGCTTGTGTGATCTCGCTGGCCAGCACGGTCGCGAATCCACACCACACCACGGACCCCTGGGGGAGGGAGGCGTGGTGTGGACTTGCGGAGCCGACGCGCGCGCGCGGCGCCAGCCCCTTGACGGCGTCACGACTCCGACAACACTCCCGTCGCGGAGTTGGGGTTGTTGAACTGGGGCTGAGGTGGACCGAGTGGCTGCGACACGTGCGAGGGCCGACTTGCGCCGGCGGGCGGCGGCTCCCCTGCCAGTGCTGCGTCCCCTCAGGGTCACGCTGCGGGCCGTCTGGTCGCGGCTTCGACGCCACTGGACCCTGGCCCGCGGCCTCTACGTCGCGGTGCTCGCGCTCGACGTGGGGCTCTCCATGTTGCGGTCGACGTGGTACGACGTCGCATTGCTCTGCTGGCTCGCCGGCGGAGGACTGGCCATCGGGGTGTCCGCGATCGCCGAGGCAGATCGACTCGCCCGCGAGCGGGCGCACGCCCTGTGTCCCACGCCGCTCGTGGGAGGTTATCGACTGGCCGCCCCGCCGGGGGAGGTGGCCCCCGACGTCCTGCTGGCCCTGGACCTCGTCGAGTACCTCTACGCCCACGCCGTGCGCGTCGAGCGATCAGTCCGTGGGCGTCGTCGAGCGACCCGGTCGACCTACGCGGTCCCCCTCCGAACGCTATGTCGGCAGTGGGCCGCCGAGCGGGGACTGCCAATCCGACGGGGCGACCGGACCGGCCACGTGCTCCTCGAGAGCGGCGTCATCCACGTTGTGACCATCTCGCAGGCCCGCGCCTGGAGGCTCGCCAGCCCGACCGCCGAGTCCGCGATCAAGACGCTCGAGCTTGCCACTGGGCAAACCCTCGTCCGGTGGGATCTCGGGCGCTGCGTGCCCGAGATGACCGAAGTCACTCGACGGGCGCCGTGAGATGAGCCATGTCCGCGCATACGACCGTCAGCGCGCGAGGGCACGCTCCGGCACGCGGGCCGCGAGCGGGCCGCTACAGCTTGCGAACGCGTGGGCGGCTCAGGCGAGGTTCCCAGGGCCAACCCGGCAGTGCTTCAAGCAGAGCAGCACTCTCGGGACAGAGCCGTCCACGCCGATGCGCGGTCCGCTGCTTCGCGCACCACTTGCCGAGCGCGAAGCAGCGCACGTCGTCGAGGGTGGGGTGCGCCTTCGTGTCCTCGACGTCGACCACGAGCAGGGAATGAGGGGGAGATGCGGCCCCTGACGCGGGCCGAGGCGCTCTTGGAGGCCGGCCACTTCCGGACCATCCGGAGCTCACAGGCGCCCGACATGGTGCCGCGGTTGGTGGCGACGCTCAACTCGCCAGCCGCTCTTGGCGGCCGCGGCTCCATCCACGCTGATGCTGCGGGTAGGGGCAGAGCCCCACGCCCAGATTCATCCACAGGCACGGATGCTTGCGGACGGGGCGGGGCATCGGCGTCTCTCCTCGAACGTCCGCTCGGATCGTCCGAGGCACGATGCGATACCCGATCTACCTCACGTCGGGCGCCCTGGCAGCCTCTCCGTCAGGTCGATCAAGGACTCCGAAACAGCTGATTGGAGCGAAATCCGCATTGCCAGCGAACCGAAGCGGATCTCGGCGCGGACCAGGTTCCGGAACAGCGCCGTCGGCGCGTGTTCGTTCGTCGAGATCGCGACGACGGGGGCAACCGCCTCGAGCCAGCGGCGAAGGTCGAACGTCTCGAGGACCTCGGCGGTCACGTACAGGCCGAGGTCCAGGTCCGAGAACTCGTCCGCCGTCCCGGTCGCGAATTAGCCCATGACGAAGAGACAGACGACCTCGGGCGATACTTCGGCACGGGTCCGGATGCGGTTGAGCAGCAGCGCCTGCGGCAATACAGCCATGACCGTCAACCCGAGCCGGCCGAGATCCGCCAGAACAGCTCGAGCAGCGACGTCGGCGCCGAGGCCCGCACGAACAGCGGGATCGTGTCGAGCGGCACCGGACGACGCACGACGCGTCCGCCCTGAACGCGCTCGTCCGTCCAGGCATCGACCCACTCGCCGGGCGGCAGGTAGACGTCCCAGGTGTCGGCGCCGGGCTCGACGACGGGCGCGACGAGCAGGTCGTCCCCGAACATGTACTCGTAGGGATGCCGCCAGATCTCCGGATCGTTCGGCCAGTCGAAGAAGAGGGCGCGCATGAGAGGCACGCGACGCGTGACAGCGCGCCGCGCCTGCTCGGCGAGATAGGGCGCGAGCCGTTCCCGGAGCTGCGCAAAGTGGCGGTAGATAGGGATCACCCGGTCGTTGCCCGTCCGCTCCGCGATGTTCCAGGGGGTGCGGTCCCGCGACGGACGTCGGTGGTGGTTGAACTCCGAGTGGTACTGCATGATCGGGCAGAAGCACGCCATGGCCACGGCGCGCAGGTACAGTTCGGCCGAGGGAATCTCGCCCGAGAACCCGCCGAGGTCCCAGCCCCAGAAGAAGACGCCTGACGCCCCTGCGCTGAGGCCCGCCGTGATGGACGCACGGAAGGCCTCCCAGGTCGAGTTCTCGTCGCCGGCCCAGTGCGCGGGAACCGTGCCTGCGCCGGTGAAGCCGGCGCGGCTGAACGTCACCGGCTCCCGGCCGGCCGAGCGGAGCAGGTCGTGGTACGCGGAGGCGTAGAGCACGGGATAGCGGTTGTTCGTCTCGGCACCTCGTGTGCCGTCCGCGTAACGCAGCTCGTCGCCCCAGGCGTGCTCACCGCCGTCGGTCTTGAACCCGTCGATGCCGAGGTCCTCGACGAGGTAGCGGCGCTTCTCGAGCCACCACGCCTTCGCGTCCGGGTTCGTCCAGTCCGGCAGCAGCGCGCCCGGGAACCACCAGCCGCGATTGCGGTAGGGCCGTCCGTCGGCCTCGCGAACGCCGTATCCGCGCGACACCATCGTGTCGCGATCCGCGCGCGCCTGACCCGTCGGTGCTGGCCGAGCCTTCAGGAGCGGCACCTGCCAGAGCAGCAGGCGGATGTCGTGGCCGTGCAGCCAGTCGACGAGGCCCTTCGGATCGGGCCACGCACCATCCGGCGGGAACGCGAAATCGGCGAGCCGATGGGGCGAGCCGTCGGGGTGCACCGCGTACCGCGCGTCCCGGAAGGCGGCAAAGGTCGTCTCGTCGCTCCACGCCTCGATCACGAGCACGCCCGCGGGGATCCCCTCGGCCCGCGTGCGCTCGACCTCGGCGCGCACGCGGGCCTCGGTGTTCCACTCGTTGCCGCTCATCCAGGGGTGGAAGATCCACTCGGGCGGCAGGGCGTCCTCGCCGGTCTCGGCGAGGAAGGCGGCCAGCACCTCGGCGGGCGTGCCCGCGTAGAGCGATACGATGGTCGTGGGTTCCGCGTCCTCTGAGTCGAGCGCCACCTCGATCCACAGGCGCTCCGGGTCCGACGCGCCAACGTCGTACCAGGTGCGCCGGCTGGTGCGCACGTGGAATCCCCAGGCGGGACGACCGTCGGCCGGCATGACGATGGCGAACGGTACGGGCAGGTAGGTCCGGCTGCCCTGATTCTTGTACTGCTCGAACACGGCGGCGTCGAGTCGCCGCCCGGCCTGGTCGAGGGCGTCGAACCGTTCGCCGAAGCCGACGACGTGCGCGCCAGGTTCGAGATGGAGGGCGAAGCTGACGCGGATCGGCCCCGCGTCGGCCCGGAGCCATGACACGCTTCCCGGTACCAGGCGATCGCCGCCGACGGCCGGCGCCTCCAGGAGCAGGCGACCCCCTATGTCGCGCCAGCCCGCCACCGTGAACGCGAACCACCGCGTGCGCCAGCCACCGTCGGCCACGAACGCATAGCGGACACGGGTGCCGGCGGCGAGCGGGGGGAGGCGGACGACCCAGGCCGCTCGAGCCCCACCCGGCTCGCGCCTGGCGGCCGCACAGAGGTGGCCGTCGCCCGTTTGAAACGCCCCGGCCGAGACGGCAGGCTCGTACGCCACCAACTCGGCGGTGAGGCGCCGCACTCGACCGTCGATCTCAACCTCGACCGCCAGCCCCTGGATCGACCAGGGGGCCGTGGCGCGCAGCTCGACCGGTTCGCCGGCCACCGGGTCGATCGGCACCCGCTGGTCGGGCTCGAGGCGATAGGGATGCCCGAGGCCGGACGGACGGTGGCGGATCACTGCGGCCCGGAGACAGCGGTCCGTGCGGCGCTGGCGGATCCCCGATCGCCGACCAGCGCCTCGGACGTCACCACGCCGAGCTCGAGCGCGAGGGTCAGGTACATCGCATGCGACCAGAGGAGCGGGGCCGCGACCGGTCCCCAGCGATCCACCCACGCCGCGCGCGCCGCGGGAGCGAGCAGGTGGTCATCGACCTGTTCGGGCAGCTCGTCTGTCTCGGTGGCGTGGCGTGCGATCCAGCTGAGTTCTCCGCGCGCTTCGGCCTCGCGCCCCAGCGCGGCGTAGTGCCAGCCCAAGAAGCCCGCCAGGAGCAGCCACTCGCCCCCGCCGTAGTAGGTGTCGGCGAGGTAGCGGTGCACCCCACCGGCGTGCACGAGCTGGGCTTCGATCGCGCGCACGGTGGCCCGCATGTGCGGATCATCGGGACCGAGCAAGCCGAACGGGACGCCGACCGCGAGGAGGCTCGCGTCGACCGCTGTGCCGCCCAGCCACTTGGCGAGCCGGCCGCGCGGCACTGCGTCGGCGAGGACGGTCGTCCGGATGGCATCGGCCGCGGCCTCCACGTCGGCTCCCAAACGGCCCGGGAGGTCCAGCACGTCGCAGGCGCCTCGGAGCCCGGCCCATACCGCAGCCAGCGTCGAGGTGTGCCGGTGAGCGGCGTGTTCCTCCCACCAGTCGTAGCTCGGGTGGTCCCAGAAGGCGGCAACGTAGCGCGCCGACAGGACAGCTCCCGTGCGCGCCGCAGCGACTAGCCGCCCGTGTCGTCGAACGTGTTCGGCAAGTGCCCATAGCCAGGCGCCGTAGCCGTCGAGTTGGAAGTTCCACCATTCGGCATCGGCCTCGTCGCCGTCGACGGTGTAGCGCGTGTGCAGGAACTCGGCGGTGGCGATGGGCTCGCCGAGCACGCGCCGCGCGATGAGCCGCTCGACGCGCCCGGCGCGCGCGTCGAGGACCCGACCACACCAGGCGAAGAACGCCTCGGCTGAGGCGATCTCCCCGGCCCGACTCATGGCGTCGGCGATGAACGCGCCGTCGCGCAGCCAGCTGTAGCGGTAGACCGGGAAGCGCGGCGACGCGAGGTACGCGCCGGATGGGGCTTGGTTGGCTAGGATGATGGCGATGCTGCGCTGCGCGAGCACGATCATCCGCGCCGCGTCGACGGTGGGCATACAGGGATCCTCTGGGGTCGTGTCGACAGGGGCAGCTGCCGAGTGCGCCGCCCCTGTCGACGACGGCTACTTCAGCAGCGCGTCGACCTGCTGCGCCGCTTGGTTCAGCGCCTCGGGCACGGACAGCTGGCCCGCCTGCGCAGACTGCAGCGCCTTGTTCACGATGTCCTGCATCTGCGATTCCTGGGCGATGACCGGCGGCAGGACCACGTTCCCCAGCGAGTCGAAGACCGCCTGCCGATTGGCGGGTGGCGTCCGGGTCAGGTAGCTCTGGTAGAGCGAGGCGTCGGAGACGGCGGGCAGCTCCCAGCTCGAGTCGACGCGGGTCTTCACCGAATCGGCGGACGCGCTGAGGAAGCTGATCCACTCCCAGGCCTCGGTGGGATGGGCCGTCTTGGCAGAGATAGCGACCGCGTTGGCGAAGAAGTGGGCCGCCTTCTGCACGTTGCCGGGCTCGACCTGGACGTCCCACGAGAAGGGCGCGTCCTTCAGCCCCGTGAACTGCCAGATGCCGTTGATCCACATGGCGAGCTTCCCGGACTTGAAGAGGGCCGTGTCGTCCTGGCCTCCGAGCTGCGCCGCCGTCGGCATCACGTGGTCCTTGTTGGCCTTGTCGATCAGCCAGTTCGCCGCAGTCACGCCGGCCGCGCTGTTGAAGAGCGCCTGCGTCTGGTCACTGTTGAAGAACTGGCCACCGGCCTGCGCGAGCGTCTTGTAGAACTCGAAGAAGGACACCGGCTGGTAGAGGCCCCAGATGCCCTTGGCGGGGTTGGTCAGCTTCTTGGCGGCGGCCAGCTCGTCCTGCCAGGTCCACGCTGTGGTGGGGTACGCGACGCCGGCCTGGTCGAAGAGCGTCTTGTTGTAGAAGAGCAGGACGTCGGAGAAGCTCTCCGGAAGAGCGTACTGCTTGCCCGCGTAGGCGAACGCTTGGTAGGCCTTCGGATAGTAGGTCGAGGCGCTGAAGCTGCCGTCGGCCTGTGAGGGGCCGGCGAGGTCGAGCAGCGAACCCGCGCTGGCGTAGTTCACGAAGTCCTGGTAGTCGAGTTCAAATGTGTCTGGCGCCGTGCCGCCGGCGATCGCGGTCTGCAGCTTCGTGAAGTAGTCGTTGTAGGCCGCCGTCTGGACGTCGATGCTGACGTTCGGGTACTTGGCCTCGAAGGCGCTGACGATCGAGGCGAGGTCCTTCAGGTGATCGGGCGCCGCCGAGAACGTAAAGTAGGTGAGCTTCACGGCCTGCGCGCTCGGGCTCGGGGTCAGACCCTGGCTCGAGGGGGCAGACGAAGCAACCGTGCTCGCGGGCGGCGTCGGGGTTGCGCTCCCGCCGCCCGTGCACGCTGCGACGAGTACCGCCGTGACGGCCAGGACGCCTAGCCGGATGGCTCTGGGTTGCATTCCTTCTCTCCTCTCGTTGCTGTCTGTGAGACGACCGCTGTCTGAACGTCACCGCGTGTCTTCGATGTCCGGCTTCCTCCTCCTCAGTCCCCGAGGGCGCGCCCGCTCAGCCCTTCAGTCCCGATAGCGCGACGCCCCGGACCACGTACCGCTGCGCCACGAGGTACACGGCGAGAATGGGCAGCACGCTCACGGTGGCACCGGCCATGACGAGGTTCCACGCTGTGGCGTACTGCCCCTGCAGGTTCGACAGCCCGACTGGCAGCGTCATGTGGCCCTGTGTGCTCGTGATCACGAGCGGCCACAGGAAGCTGTTCCAGCTCGCCATGAACGCGAAGATCCCGAACGTGGCGAGAGCCGGGCCCGAGAGCGGCAGCACGACGTGGCGGAACGCGGTCCAGTGTCCGCCGCCGTCGAGGAACACCGCCTCCTCCAGCTCGTGAGGCAGCTCGAGGAACGCCTGGCGCAGCAGGAACGTGCCGAACGCCGAGGCGATCCCGGGCAGGATGAGCCCGGGATAGGTGTCGACGAAGCCCAGGAACCGCATCTCGACGAACAGGGGCACGATCGTGACCTGGAGCGGCACCATCAGCGTGGCGAGATACACGAGGAAGAGCGCGTCCCGTCCGGGGAAGCGCAGGCGGGCGAACGCGTAGGCGCCCATCGCGCTCGTCGCGACTTGGAGCGTCGTGCACACGGCGGCCACAACCAGGCTGTTCAAGACGAACCGCAGGAGCGGGAACGTCTCCGCGACGCGCGCATAGTTGCCGGGCTCGAGCGGCGAGGGGATCAGACGCGGCGGGGTGAGGAAGAGCTGGGCATCCGGCGTGAGCGAAGTCGCCACCATCCAAGCGAACGGGAAGAGCATCACGAGCGCGACCGTCACGAGCAGCGCGTAGAGGACGACGTTGGCAATGGGCAGATGGTGTGCCGAGAGGCGCGCCCGCAGGGCGATGGGGCGCGTGGCAGTCAGCCCCAGGCCCTCGCCGCTACGCATAGTTGACCCACCGACGCTGCAGACGGAACTGCAGCAGGGTCACGAGCAGGATGACGGCGAAGAGGACCCAGCTCATGGCCGAGGCGTAGCCCATGGCGCTGTAGCTGAAGGCGTACTTGACGATCCGCTCGACGATGACGCTCGACGCGCCGGCCGGCCCACCGCCAGTCATGACGTACACCTGATCGAACACCTGGAAGCTGTTGATCAGGCTGATGATGAGGACGAAGAACGTGGAGGGTGAGAGGAGCGGCAGCGTGATGTGGCGGAAGCGCGCCCACGCGCCCGCGCCGTCCACTGCCGCTGCTTCGTAGTAGTCGTCAGGGATGGCCTGCAGTCCCGCGAGCAGGATGACCATCACATACCCGAGGTCTTTCCAGGCCGAGGCGAGGATGATCGACGGCATGGCCCAGGCGGGATCGGTCCACCAGCCGGGGCCCGTGATTCCGATGGCCGCGAGTGCCGCGTTGACGATCCCCGACTGCGGGTTGAGCAGCCACTTCCAGACCAGCGACACCACGACCCAACTCGTGATGACCGGCAGAAAGTAGGCGGCCCGGAAGAACGCGGAGCCACGCAGCCGGCGGTTGAGGAGGAGCGCGAGACCCAGACCTCCGACGAACACGAGCGGCAGATAGCCGACAATGAAGAAGAGCGTGTGGAGAACAGCGGCGCGGAAGTCGGGATCCGTCGCGAGGTTCAGGTAGTTCCGCAGGCCAACGAACGTGGGCGGGCGCAGCAGGTCCCACTTGAGGAAGCTGAGACCGAACGAGGCCGCCATCGGGCCGAGCGTGAACGCCGCAAGGGGTAGCAGGCTTGGCAGTAGGAAGAGAGCCACGATCGCCTGCTTCCGCCAGCCCCGGTCGCCGACCATCACACGGCTCCCGCCCGGAGCGGTCCGACGAGCCGCGCCCGGACGGCATCCTCCGGCTGGCGCTCGTAGAGGGGAACAGCGAAGGTCGCCCGCAGCACGAGCGCGGCCGCGCCACGGGCCCACTTCGCATCGTCCCAGGGGTCGACCTCCACGGGTACATCGCGGAGCGGCTCGAAGAGGTCCTCGCGCAGCGCGGCGTCGAACGACGCACACAGATGGTGCCACCCTTGCGTGCCCTCGCCACTGACGAGGACGAGCCCGGGGCTTAGCACGTTGACGAGGCCGGCGACCGCTCGTCCGAGCACGCTCCCGGCGCGCTCGTACAGCGCCAGCGCGGCTTCGTCGCCGTTGTCCGCGAGCGCGCGCAGCGCGCCGATGCCCGCGCCCGGCTCGAGGAGGCCGGCATCACGCGCTTCGCGAACGAGGGCCTCGTCCGATGCGAGGGCCTCGAGGCAGCCACGCTTGCCGCAGTGGCAGCGCGGTCCATCCTCGACCATCCGCACGTGGCCGAACTCACCGGCACCTCCACGCGAGCCGCGGTACAGCTCGCCGCCGATGACGATCCCGAGGCCGACGCCTCGGCCGATCGTGACGGTGATGAAGTCCTCGACTATCCGGCCGCGCCCATAGAGGCGTTCCGCGACAGCCAGCGTGTTGACGTCGTTGTCGACGAGGATCGGGAGTTGGAGCTGCTGCTGCAGCCGTGCGCCGAGCGGCAGAGCGCGCCAACCAAGCACGGGTGACTCGACCGTGCCACCGCCGGGTGTGTCGACGATGCCAGGAACGCCGAGCCCGACGCCCAACAGACGCGGGCCTAGCCCATCGCCGGCAGAGACGATGGTTGCCAGCTCGTCCCCGAGTCGCTCGAGGGCGTCGGGTGCTGTGGCATCGAAGGGTCGTTCGGCAAAGCTCAGTGGCTCTCCGTCGAGTTTGACGCGCACCACTGCTAGGCGGTCGGCGGCGATCTTCACTCCGAGCGCGTGCGCCGCATCGCCGACGAGCCCGAGCAAGACCGCTGGTCTGCCGCCGCGCGATGGGGCGGCAGCGACCTCGCGCACCACGCCTTCCTGCATGAGGTCCCGGGTGAGGACCGTGACGGTGGCCGGACTCAAGGCGAGTTCCTGCGCGATCTCGACGCGCGCGATCGCCCCCCGCTGTCCAATCAGGGAGAGGATCGCCGCGCGGTTGAGGTCCCGGATGAGCGACCCGGAGCCGTTCCGCAGTCGTGCCACGCAGCCTTCCTTTGCCGACTATATTTACGCGTGACTGAAAGCTACAGCGCCTGGGCGCCCGGCGTCAAGAGTCGGCCTGGACGGGGCGCACGCCGGGATTGTGATGCCGCACCGGTGAACCTCGCCGTCATGCCGCTTTCGCCGCGTCGAGCGCCACCCTCCATTTCCAGAAGTCCTCGT
>JAJYJR010000767.1 GCA_021789355.1 Chloroflexota bacterium
ACCCGGAGCAGGTGGACGCCGCGTTCGACGCCGTGGGCGCCGCCGACATCGACGATTTCGTGCGCCGGACCGCCCGTGCCGGCGGGTTCGATGGATCCATCGACGACGCCGGGGCCTGCGCGCGGTTCAACCTGCGCCGGTACGCCAACGCGGTGCGCCACGACTGGCGCTACCAGAAGCAGTCGTTCCGGACGGATCGCTCCAAGACGCCGCGCACGCTCGGCTCGTTCGACTGCATCGCGGCCCCATGCACGGACGAGTGCCCGGTGGATCAGCAGGTGCCGCGGTACATGGCCGCGGTGCGCTCTGGCGACTTCCGGGAGGCCGTCCGGATCACGCGCCTCGACAACCCCCTGCCGGCGGTCCTGGGCCGCGTCTGCGACCACCTGTGCGAGAACACCTGCATCCGCACCCACCTCGACCAGCCGCTGGCGATCCGGCAGATCAAGCGGTTCATCATGGAACAGGAACGGCAGGTGACCCCGCTCGCCGCCGGTCCCGCGACGGACAGGCGAGTTGCGATCATCGGGGCCGGTCCGGCGGGCCTGGCGGCCGCGGAGTGGCTGGCCTATGCCGGGGTCCGCGTCACGATCTTCGAGGAGCACCCCTACGCCGGTGGCATGGTCGGCGGCGCGATCCCCACGTACCGCCTGCCGCAGGCGCAGGTGGACCAGGACATGGCCATGCTGGAACGCCTGGGCGTCGAGATCCGCTACAGCCAGCGCGCCGGCGTGGACTTCACGCTTGACGCCCTGCGAGCCGACGGATTCGCGGCGATCTTCATCGCGGTCGGCGCCCAGCGGGCGAAGCGGCTGGGACTGCCCGGTGAGGATGCCCGGGGGGTGATCGACGGCGTGACCTTCCTGCGGGGCGTCCGCGAGGGCCACCCCATCGCGATCGGGCCCCGCGTTGGCGTCGTCGGCGCCGGAGACACGGCCATGGACTGCGTGCGATCCGCCCGCCGCGCGGGAGCGTCGTCCGTGTCGCTGATCTACCGGCGGACGGTGGACCAGATGCCGGCCGACCCGGAGGAAATCCACGCCATCCGCGAGGAGGGCATCTCCATCGTGGAGCTCGCGCGGCCCACCGCCCTCCGCGTCACGGACGGCAGGCTGACCGGGCTGGTCTGCACCCGGACCGCGTACACGGGGAAGCGGGATGCCGCCGGCCGCAAGGTGCCCGAGGACGTCCCGGGCTCCGAGTTCGAGATCGGCCTGGACACGCTGATCCTCGCGATCAGCCAGCACGCGGTGCTCGACTTCTTCGGCGAGCGTGCGCCGGACCTGACGCCCGCCGGGTACATCGCGGTGGATCCCGCCACCTTCGAGACGTCCGTCCCGGGCATCTACGCCGGCGGCGACGTGGCCGATCGCGGCCCGGCGTCGATCGTGCGGGCCGCCGCGGACGGGAAGCGGGTCGCCGCCGCCATCGCCGCCGCACTGGGCGTCGCGCCCCAGGGCCAGGCGCCCGACCCGGCCGAGAAGCTCGACCGGTCGGACCTGCAGGCGCTCGTGGTCCGGCGGGCCCGCCGGGAGTACCGGGTGCCGATCCGCGCCAGCGATCTCGATCGCCGCGACGGGTTCGAGGAGACGGTGCTGGGCTACTCGGCCGACGAGGCGAGGCGTGAAGCGAGCCGCTGCCTCGACTGCGACAGGATCTGCAGCCTGTGCGTCGGGGTGTGCCCCAACATGGCCCTGATGACCTACGAGACGGCGCCGGTGCGCGCCGATCTTCCCGCCCTGGCCGTGGCCAACGGTGCCGTGGTGACGACCGGCAGGACGCCGTTCGCCGTGGACCAGCGGCTCCAGATCGCGGTGCTGACCGACTTCTGCAACGAGTGCGGCAACTGCGTGACCGTCTGCCCCACATCCGGAAAGCCGTACGTCGACAAGCCGCGCCTCTACCTTGACCGGGCCGATTTCGAGGCGCAGGCGTCCAACGCGTTCATGCTCCTCGGCGACGGCGTGATGGAGGCGCGCTTCGACGGCCGGACCCACCGGATCTCGGTCAACGACCGAATCGAGTACACGGCGCCCGGCTATTGGGCCGTTCTCGACCGCGACACGTTCGCGCTGGTGGAGGCCAGGCCGACCGGGGCGGCCGACGGCGAGACCCTGTCACTTCAGCCTGCCGCTGTCATGGCGACGCTGCTGGCCGGCGTGACCGGCTCGCTGCCGCATATCCCAACGGCCACCGCGGGTGGCTCGCGGGTGGCGGATTCTATCGCCGGACGCCCGTGAACAGCACGCCCACGCGTTCGTGCTCGCCGATCTCGCCCCGCTCGCGCAGGGCGAGCAGCCCGGCAAGCCCGGAGGACCCCGTCTCGTCGACGTTGATGCCGGTGCTCTGCATGGCAAGCTCGTTCGCGCGGACCAGCACGTCCTCGCTCACCACCACCGGGCCTCCGCCCGTGGCGAGCATCCCCTCCACCACCGCGAGCCAGTCATAGGTCTCATCGTCGAGGATCCCGTGCGCGATGCTGTGGGGCTCCTCCTCCCACGGCCACATGAACTCCGACCGGTGGGTGGCGGCGTACTTGAGCGCGGCCCGCCGATCGGCGCGTCCGGCACGGGAGGGCAGCCGCGCGGCCACGCGCTCGAAGGCTCGCGGCAGGGGCCAGGCACCGGTGGTCTGCACGGCATGGAACCGTGGCACGCGGCCGAGCGCCCCCATGGCCGCGGCTTCGGTGATCCCTTCGATGCACGCGCTCGCCAGGGCCCCGCCGCCCACCTGGAGCAGCAGCCGGTCCAGGGGCGGCCCGCCCGCCAGGTCGGTGGCCAGCTCGTATCCCAGCGTGAACCCGCCCTCCACGGCGAGCCCGTTCTCGTTGCCCTGGCAGGTGAATGGCAGGGCACCCTCGGCGATCGCCCGGCGGAGCCGGTGGTAGGTGGGGTCGCCCGGAACGCCCGGCTCGCGCGCGCATACCGTGACCTGCGCGTGGAGCTCCTTCAGCCGGGTCACCACGACGGGGTCGGCCTCGACCGGGACGAACACGTCCAGCTCGCGGTGGCCGGCCGCCGCGACCACGGCCGCCGCCAGGGCCGCGTTCCCGCAGCTGGCAATCGCGAGGCGGCGCCGGTGCGCCGGGTCGGCACGGCCCAGCCGCTCCATCAACTCCAGGTGGATGAGCACGCCGAAGAGGTGGCGGGCCTTGTGGGAGCCCGACACGTTGCCGGTCTCGTTCTTGACCCATACTCCGCCATCCGCCGCGAACCCCAGCCGCTCGCTGAGCGCGGCCGCGCGACCGAACGGCGTCGCGATGAAGCCGTGGCCGTCCACCCGCGCGATCCCGGCGTC
>JAJYJR010000768.1 GCA_021789355.1 Chloroflexota bacterium
GGACCGTGGACCTGCACGAGCTCGAGATCACCCCGCAGGGCACCGCGCTCTTCTTCGCCGACGCGATCGTCGACGGCAGCCGGCAGCTGGCCGGCGGCACACCCCTTCCCTGGCCGGTCGTGGATTGCGCCATCCAGGAAGTCGACATCGCGACGGGCGCCCTGCTCTGGGAATGGCACGCGATCGACCACATCGCGCTCGACGAGTCGCTCGCCGGCGCACCCAGCACGGCGGGCTCGGCGTACGACTACGTGCACACCAACGCCATCCAGCTGCAGACCGACGGCAGCCTCCTGGTATCGGCCCGCAACACCTCGACGATCTACCGGATCGAGCGGCCGGGCGGGACGATCGCATGGCGGCTCGGCGGCCGGCGCAACGACTTCCGGATCGGCCCGGGCGCGTCCTTCGGCTGGCAGCACGACGCACGCATCCAGCCCGACGGGACGCTGACCGTCTTCGACGACGAGGCGCCACCCGTCCCCGCCCGGGCCCTGGTGCTGCGCCTCGACGAGTCGGCCAGGACCGCCGACCTCGTGCGCACCTGCACGCGGCCCAGTCCCGACCTCGTATCGAGTCAGGGCAACGTGCAGCTGCTCGCCAACGGCAACGTCTTCGTGGGCTGGGGGAGCACGCCGTACTGCAGCGAGTTCTCCCGCGATGGCCGCCTCCTCTTCGATGCCGCGTTCCCGGCCGCGGTGCAGTCATACCGCGACTTCCGCTGCGAGTGGGTCGGCGAGCCAGCCGACGACCCGGCGATCGCGGTGGACTCGGCCACCGGGGGGCTGACCGTCCACGCGAGCTGGAACGGGGCCACCGAGGTGGCGCGCTGGGACGTGCTGGCAGGAGAGCGCGCCGATTCCCTCGCCATCGTCGCCTCCGCCCCTCGATCGGGCTTCGAGACGACCATCCCGGTCGCCTCCACCGCTTCCCTCGTCGCGGCCCGGGCGTCCGACGCCCCGGGCCGCGTGCTGGGGACGTCGGCCGTGGTCGCCACCGGCGCGGCTCCGTCAGCGTCCGCCGCGGTCTGAGCCGCACGGGCGGCGGCCCTTCGCCGCGCCGGCATCGTGCGGCGGCCGGGCCGGCGCGACGCAGACACGGGCGGGACATGTCACCATCGCCCCGATGTGCATCCGCGGCAGCCGGACCACGACCGGGAATCCGACCACCCCGACGCGCCGCCGCACGGCGTCGGCGATGATTCGAACGCGGTCCCGGCGCGACGGCACGGGCATCCCGGAACGCGCATGACCGTCTCCGGCGTCGAGGTGCCCGGGCACCACGGGCGCGTGTCCCTGGACATCCTCCTGTGGCCGCTGGCCCTCCTCCTGGTCGCGATCGGCGCGCTGCTCATGGGGGCCCTGCTCGTGGAGCTCGCCCTGCCGATGGCGGACGGCGCCCACCACGACTTCCTGGCCTTCTACGCGGCGGGAAAGCTCGTCCTCGACGGCAACCCCGGTGGTCTCTACGACGCCGGAGCCATCACCGCGATCCAGCGGACGATCATCCCGTCGCCGGTCGGCGCCAACGGCTACATGCCGTTCATCAACCCGCCCTTCGCGGCCGTCGCCTTCGCCCCGCTGGCCGCACTGCCGGCGCAGGCCTCACGGGCTGCCTGGGCGCTGCTCAGCCTGGCGATGCTGGGTGCCGCCGGTGCCTGGATCGCCCGCCCATTGCCCGCGCGCCAGCGCGTGGCCGGAGCGCTGCTCCTGGTGCTGAGCTTCCCCGCGTACCACTCGCTGGCCGAGGGCCAGTGGTCGGCCGCCATGCTGCTCGGCGGGCTCGCGGCGCTCCAGGCGGCCCGACGGGGCTCGTGGCGGCTCGCCGGACTCGCGCTGGCGACCTGGTGGCTCAAGCCGCAGCTGATCGCGCTGCCCCTCCTCGCGCTGGCCCTCGACCGGCGCTGGTCGGCCGTCGCCTGGTCGTTTGCCGCCGGTGCCGCGCTGACGCTGGCGAGCCTGCCGTTCGTCGGGGTCGGCGCCTACGTCACGTACGGCGGGTACCTGGTCCAGGTCGGGGTGAGCCACTTCAACGGCGCCGGCGCCGTGGCGCGCTCCGTCTGGCAGGGCGACCTGTCGACCGCCGAGGGGCTCAACGGGCTGCTCGTCGGGTTGCTTGGCCAGGGCGCCGTCGTCTCGATGGACGTGCTGTGGGCCATCCTGGCCGCCGGGCTCGTGGTTCTCTGGCTGGTTGCCGCGCGCCTCCAGCGCCCCGGGTTCGAGTCGGCGGGTGGCCGCCGGATGCTGGCCGCCGGGATCGGCATCGTCCTGCTGGTGAACCCGAACCTGTTCGTGCAGGACTGCGTGCTCGTGTTCCTGCTGCTGCCGGCGACCTGGCCGCTCTCTTACGCCGGGTTCTGGCGTGCGTCGGTGGCCGTCGCGGCGCTGGCGGCCGTGACGCTGATCGACCAGCCCCTCGCCTCGCACCTGTTCACGGTGGTGCTGCTGGCGGTCGTGGTCTGGCTGTGCGCCACCGCTGTGCGCCACCGTCACCCGAAGCCGGCGATCACCCGCTTGAGACCGCCTCGTTGAACGCGGCGGTTCTTCAGGGCCAGTTCCCGGACGTACTCCGGGTCCGGGCTCACGCTCCGCTGCCGAGCTTCCGGTGTCCGGTCAGCCGAACCAGAGCTCCCGCTCGGAATCCGTCACGCTCCGGCCCAGGATGGCGCGAATGATGTCGGGCGGCAGATTGGTGCGCCTCGAGACGTACGTCGCGATGCGGGCCGGGTCGCCTGCACACCGGGAGAGGGCCTTGCGGTCGAGCCGCGGCCACATCGCCAGTGCGCGGCGCGTGGTATCAGCCAGGATGCGGGATCGTCTTGCGCGGTTGAACTCGTGGGACGCTGCATGGGTGCCCACCACGGCGCACCCTCCTTTCCGGCCGGGTGCGCCTCCGGGGGTGTCATTGGGCGACGTGGCCGGAGCGAGTGGCGGCGACCTCACCGCTCAGCGCGGCAGGCGCGAACCCGACTGCAAGGAGCATACCGTCCCCGGCGTTATGCACTCAACCCGGTTATCCACAACCTTGCCGCATTCTGGAGTGCGGCGCGGGCCCTTGCCTCAGGTTTCAGCGAGATCGGAAAGTTGGAGGCGACGACCGGATTCGAACCGGTGAATAGAGGTTTTGCAGACCTCCCCCTTAGCCACTTGGGTACGTCGCCCCGACGCTATTCGTGCTCGGAAACGCCCTCCGAGCCCTAGTGGGGTCTATCGGGATAGACCCCCGGGTGTGGTGTATGGCGCCTGTCAGGCACGATGTCCGAGAGCCGCAAGTGCAGCTTCATGGCCCGGCTCGC
>JAJYJR010000056.1 GCA_021789355.1 Chloroflexota bacterium
TGGTCGACGAGTACGACACGATGCGGGAGTAAGGCCAGACGATGTCGAACGAGATCCTCGTCCTGGCGCTCCTGGTCCTGCCGATCGCCGGCTTCGCGCTGACGGCCGTCCTCGGCAGGCGGCTCGGGCACAACGCCTGGGCCATCTCGGTGGGCGCGGTCATCCTCACCTGGGCGATCGGCATGCTGGTGGTCTTCACTCAGCTGACCGGCGGCTACGGCCCGGACGGGCTCCACTTCACGCTCTACACCTGGATCCCCGCCGGGACCTTCCAGCTCGACGCCAACTTCGCGGTGGACAACCTGACCGCCGCGCTGCTGATCGTGGTCACCACCATCGGCATGCTCGTGCACGTCTACTCGATCGGGTACATGGCGCACGACCCCGGCAAGGGGCGCTTCTTCGCCTACCTGAACTTCTTCATGTTCAGCATGCTGCTGCTGGTGCTGGCCGGGAACTTCCTGCTGCTCTTCGTGGCCTGGGAGCTGGTGGGCCTCTCGAGCTACCTGCTGATCGGGTTCTGGTACCAGCGCAGGAGCGCCGCGCTGGCGGCCAAGAAGGCGTTCCTGGTCAACCGCGTGGGCGACGTCGGGTTCAGCATCGGGATCTGGGCCATCTGGACCACGGTGGGCTCGCTCAACTTCTCGGACGTGTTCACGAAGCTGCCGCAGATGCTGGCCTCCGGGCAGATCCAGTCCTGGCAGATGACCGGCATCGCGCTGCTGCTCTTCTGTGGCGCGGTGGGCAAGAGCGCGCAGTTCCCGCTGCACGTGTGGCTCCCCGACGCGATGGAGGGCCCCACCCCGGTGTCGGCCCTGATCCACGCCGCGACCATGGTCAACGCGGGCGTGTACATGGTCGCGCGGGCCAACCCGATCTTCAGCCACGCCCCGGCCGCGATGGTGATCGTGGCCGCCATCGGCATCTTCACCGCGATCCTGGCGGCGTCCATCGCGCTCACCCAGAGGGACATCAAGCGCGTGCTGGCCTATTCCACGCTGTCCCAGCTGGGCTACATGTTCGCCTCGCTCGGCGTGGGCGCCTACGCCGCGGCGATCTTCCACCTGATGACGCACGGCTTCTTCAAGGGGCTGCTGTTCCTCGACTCCGGCTCCGTGATCCACGGCGTCCACGACGAGCAGGACATGAACAAGATGGGTGGTCTGTGGCGGAAGATGCCCATCACCCACGCCACCATGCTGGTGGCCTCGCTCGCCATCGCCGGGATCCCGCCGCTGGCCGGCTTCTTCAGCAAGGACGAGATCCTGGGCGCGAGCTTCCGGAACGGCTTCTACGCCGTCTGGCTGGTCGGGGTGGTGGTGGCCGGCATGACCGCCTTCTACATGTTCCGGCTGATGGGCAAGACGTTCTACGGGCCCAGCCACGTGGACCCGCACGTCCATCCCCACGAATCGCCACGCTCCATGTGGGTCCCGCTGGTGCTGCTGGCCATCCCGGCCGCGCTGCTGGGCCTGGTCATCGGGTGGCCGCCCGACTCCGGGCTGATCCACCAGTGGCTCGACCCGGTCTTCGCCCAGGCGGACCAGACGCTCGGCCTGCACCATGAGGCGTTCCAGGTCTTCGGCATCGACGGCGCGCTGATCCTGGTCAGCGTGACGCTCGCGACCCTCGGCCTGATCGCCGGGATCCGGCTCTTCGGGCTGCGGCTCCCGGGGCGCGACGTGGAGCCGAAACCCGCGGTCGTCGAGGCGGCCACCGCACGGCTCCGCCCGCTCTACGTCGGCTCGTTCAACAAGTGGTGGTTCGACGACCTGTACCACGGCCTCTTCTTCGTGGCCGGGGGCGCCGTGGCACGCGCGGCCTGGTGGTTCGACGCGCACGTGATCGACGGCATCGTCAACGGCGTCGGGTCGGTCACCACCTTCGCCGGCCGCGAGCTGCGCCAGATCCAGACGGGTCGCGTCCAGAACTATGCCCTGGGGATCGCCATCGGCCTGCTCGTGATGGCCGCGGGGTTCCTCGTGATCACGACGAGGTGACCGGGATGCCCCTCCTCTCGCTCACGATCTTCACCCCGCTCGCCGGCGCGATCCTGCTCGCGTTCGTCCCGCGCGACAGGCCGCAGGTCGCCCGCTGGCTCGCCTTCGCCACCACCCTGGTCACGCTCGCCTGGTCGCTGATCATGCTTGCCGGCTTCTCCACCGGGGCCAGCGGCTTCCAGTACATGGAGGACGTGCCCTGGATCCCCTACTTCGGGATCCATTACCAGGTCGGCGTCGACGGGATCAGCCTGATCCTGATCCTCCTCACCACGCTGCTGACCGCGATCAGCGTGCTGGCCTCCTTCCGCCCCATCCAGGAGCGCGTGAAGGAGTACATGATCACGTTCCTGATCCTCGAGATTGGAATGATCGGCGTCTTCGCCGCGCTCGACCTCTTCCTGTTCTACGTCTTCTGGGAAGTGGTGCTGGTGCCGATGTACCTGATCATCGGCATCTGGGGCGGCGCGAACCGGATCTACGCGACGATCAAGTTCGTCCTCTACACGCTGGTCGGCTCGCTGCTGATGCTGGTGGGCATCCTCGCGACCGCCTTCGAGTACCACTCCTCGACCGGGGTCTGGAGCTTCAGCTACCTCGACCTGGCGAGCTTCCACTTCTCGCCGGCGCTCCAGGCGTTCGCCTTTGTGACGTTCTTCCTGGCCTTCGCGATCAAGGTCCCCATGTTCCCGTTCCACACCTGGCTCCCGGACGCGCACGTCGAGGCGCCGACGGCGGGCTCGGTGATCCTCGCCGGGGTCCTGCTGAAGCTCGGCGGTTACGGGTTCATCCGCTACTCGTTGCCGCTCTACCCGGATGCGGCACACACCTTCGCCCCCGCGATCATCGCGCTCTCGGTGATCGCGATCATCTACGGCGCGGTCGTCGCGGTGGTGCAACCGGACTTCAAGAAGCTGGTGGCGTACAGCTCGGTCAGCCACATGGGGTTCGTGACGCTGGGAATCTTCGCGTTCCAGTCGCAGGCGCTCCAGGGGGCGGTCCTGCAGATGGTGAACCACGGCCTCATCACCGGCGCCCTCTTCCTCTGCGTGGGCGTGATCTACGAGCGGACGCACGACCGCCGCTTCGCGATCATGGGCGGACTGGCCGGCAAGATGCCGCTCTACGCCACGACACTCGGGTTCTTCATGCTGGCGAGTGCCGGGCTGCCCGGCCTCTCCGGGTTCGTGGGCGAGTTCCTGGTCTTCGTCGGGACCTTTGCGGTGGTCCCGGTCGTGGCGGCGATCGCCGCGATCGTGATGGTGCTCGGCGCGGTGTACCTGTTCTACATGTTCCAGCAGGTCGCGTTCGTCGAGCTCTCGGACTTCCTGAAGGGACTCGGCGACCACCTGCACGACATGTTGCCCATCGAGATCGCCACCCTGGTGCCGCTCGCGGTGCTCGTGGTGGTCTTCGGCGTATTCCCGGCGCCGCTCCTGGACATGATCCAGGGGCCGGTCTCGGGCGTCCTGACCCACGTGAGCCACGGCGTCGCGCTGGGGTTCCTGCCGTGAAGGTGATGCGATGAGCTCCGGCGACGTCACGGCGATGCTGCCGCTCGCGGCCACCTGGGCGCTCGCGTTCCTGGTGATCGCGGTCGACGTGATCGTCCCGGGACGGGACCGGCTTGCCTCGGGGATCGCGACGATCGGGGCGCTGGTCGTCATGGCCGTGACGGCGGCGCTGGCACCCCAGGCGCCGCAGCAGGCGTTCGGGGGCGCGTACGTCCTCGACCAGCTGACGGTCCTGCTCGACCTGCTCTTCCTGTCGATCGCGGTCCTGACGCTGCTGTTCGCGCCTGACTACCTGCGGCCCCGGAAGCTGCCGCTCGCGGAGTTCTCCGCCACGCTCCTCTTCGCGATCAGCGGCGCCATGCTCCTCTCGGGAGCCCACGACCTGCTGGTGCTCTTCCTGGGCCTGGAGCTGCTGGTGCTGCCCGGTTACCTGCTGGCTGGCTTCGCCAAGCGCGATGGGCTGTCGACCGAGGGGGCGATCAAGTACTTCCTGCTCGGTTCGTTCTCCAGCGCGATCTTCCTCTTCGGCCTCGCGTTCGTGTGGGGCTTCACCGGCACCACCAACGTGAGCGGCATCTCCTCGGCACTCCAGGCCGTCGTCGCGGGGCACCCGCTCTCGCCGGGGCTGGCGATGGGGCTCGCGTTCCTGATGACCGGGGTCGCCTTCAAGATCGCCGCGGTGCCGTTCCATTACTGGACGCCCGACGCCTACCAGGGCTCTCCCACGCCCGTCACCGGCTACCTGTCGGTGGGCCCCAAGGTGGCCGCGTTCGCCCTGATCCTGCGGCTGTTCGTGGGGGCGCTGGCGCCGGTGAAGGGCGACTGGGTGGGCGCCGTGATCGTCCTCGCCGCGCTCACCATGACGCTCGGCAACCTGGTCGCCCTGACCCAGTCGAACGTCAAGCGCATGCTGGCGTACAGCTCGATCGCCCACACGGGGTACATCCTGGTCGGCCTGGCAGCCTACGCGGGCGCGGCTCCCGGCTCCCTGGCGGAGGCGCACGGCCTGCAGGCCATCCTCGTGTACAGCGTCGCGTACACCTTCATGAACCTGGGCGCGTTCGCGATCGTGGCCGCCCTCCAGCGGCGTCCGGGGGTCACCAGCGACATCGAGACCTTCGCGGGACTGGGCAGGCGCGCACCCCTGATGGGGCTCCTCATGACCCTGTTCCTGCTCTCGCTGACGGGCATCCCGCCGTTCGCGGGCTTCTTCGCCAAGTACTACGTGATCCTCGCGGCCATCGAGGCCGGTGGGTGGGTCTCGTGGCTCGCCGTCCTGGCCGTCCTCAACGCGGCGGCGGCGGCGTTCTACTACCTGCGGGTGGTCGTCTACATGTACATGCGGGAGCCACCGGAGCAGGCGCCGCCGCTGGCGGGGGGGTTCGAGCTCCGCGCGGGGCTGACCATCGCCGCGGTTGCCACGATCGTCATCGGCTTCTTCCCCAGCGACCTGATCACGATCGCGGCGGCGGCGGCGAAGGCGCTCCTGTAGGACCCGCCTGATCCTCCGCCCGGACCCGTCGCGCCACCCCCGACAGGAACCGGGCGGTCTGCTCCGGCGAGGCGAGCGCGACGTCGGCCGACTCCGCCACGGCCTCGGGCATGTCGGGGTGGGCGTGGACGGCCACGGCCAGCCCACGCGTCCGCCCGGCCTCCCGCAGCTCGCGCAGCGCGACGAACGCCTGCGCGTCGCTCGCGTCATCCCCCAGCATCCAGGTGACCGCCGGCCGCACCTCCTCCACCAGCGTCCGCAGCGCGTCCCCCTTGGCGGCCGCCCCCGGCGGTCGAAGCTCGATGACGCGACGTCCCGGGAAGCGGACCAGGTGGCCCGCCGGGTCGACCGACTCGACCGCCGCCAGGACCCGCGCCCGCGCGGCGGCCACGTCTGGCGCCGCGCGGAAGTGAAACGCCACCGCGGGCCCCTTCCGCTCGACGATCAGCCAGGCGTCCGGGACCAGGCGCGGCACCTCGCCACCGAGCCGCTCCGCGTACTCGACGTAGACCGCCAGCTCCGGGTCCCGCTCGACCCGGAGCGCCTCCGCCCGCGCGCCGCGCGGCAGCTCGCCCCGCTCGATCCCGTGGTTGCCCAGGTAGATCGCTCCGCCCACCCTGGCCCGCGAGGCCAGGTCCGGCGCGGTCCGCCCGGAGAGAAGCGCGACGCGGACGCCGGGGGTCCCGGCGAGGCGGCGCAGCGCCCTCCGAGCTCCCGGAAGCACCCGGGCGCTCCACGGATCCATCACGATCCGCGCAAGGGTTCCGTCGAAGTCGCTGACGAGCAGCAGCGGCCGGAGTGCCAGGTCGGGCGCGACCAGCCGGAGCAGGTCGGCCCCGCGGAGCAGATCCGGTGCTCGGGCGGAACGAACGGGACCCGGCCCGGGCGATCCCCCGCGCGGCCGGCCGCGCGTCCGCGTTCCGGCGCGCCCGCTGCGGCGCTCGTCGCCGGGGTTCACGGCGACAGGGAGGCGCCGGGGAGCACCCGGCGGACGCTCTCCAGGAACTGTGGGGGGCCCAGCTCACCGAAGCCGACGGCACGGACGATTCCCTGCGCGTCCAGCCAGTAGTGGACGGGCAGCGCGTACGCCGACCAGGTGCGCTGGGCCGTCCCGCCCTGGTCGATCCCGACCGGCAGGTCGAGCCTCATGCGACCGGCGAACGCGGCCACCACCGCGGGGCTCTCGCGCACGTCGACGAGCACGATCGAGATGCGCTGGCCGAGCTCGTACGAGTAGCCCTCCATGAGCGGGAGCTCGTCCTGGCAATCCGGGCACCACGACGCCATGAAGTTGACCCACACCGGGCGGCCGCGCAGGGCGGCCAGGTCGACGGCCCCTCCACCCAGGCGGGGAAGGACCAGCGACGGCGCACGATCGCCCACCTGGAGCCCGACCGCGGGCGGCGATCCCGACCCGGTCGAGGCCGGCGATCCGGGGGCACCTCCGGCGAGCGCGCCGCCAGTGCCGGGCGTTTCCGGAACGCCGGGATTCGATCCGGCCGGCATGGCGGCGCCAGTCGGCGTCACCGCCGGACGGGCGGGCGACGGCGTGGGGTACGGTGCCGCGCCGGTGACGAGATCGGGGACGACCGCGATCACCCCGGCGAGCACGACCAACACCACCAGCAGGGCAGCCAGCACGCCCAGGAGGACGGGGGAGCGCATCGGTCGGGAGTGTACGCGCGACCTGCCGTTCGCAGTACGCGCGACCCGGGTGGCCCGGCCCTGCGGCCGCTGCTAGGATTCGCACCCCGATGAGCAGCTCAGGGTTCGCGCGCTTCCTCCGCCAGCTCGAGCGCCACGTGGTCTCCTCGGTGCTCACCGGGATCGGGGTCATGCTCCTGGCTGCCGGGCTCTTCGCCTACATCGTGCCACTGGGCGCGACCGCGGGCGTTCCCGCCGCCACGCCCGGTGGCCCGGTCGGGTCGGCTCCATCGGCTGTCCCCCTGCCGTCCGCACAGGCGTCGTCCGTCCCATCCGCGCCGGCCGCGTCGTCCTCACCGTCCGCCTCGCCGGCGGCGGCGGTGGCGACCCGCGTCGTGATCCCGGCGCTCAAGATCGACCTGCCGGTGGTGAACGGCTCGACCGAGCAGGCGGGCACCAACGGCCAGCCGTTCCCCTACTGCAACGTGGCCGCCTACCTCGACGCGTTCTCGCAGCCCGGCCGGCCCGGCACCACCTATATCTACGCCCACGCCCGGGTCGGGATGTTCCTGCCCATGTTGACCGCCTCGCAGGTCGACAACGGCGCCGGGATGGTCGGGTACAGCGTGCTGGTCTACACCAGCGACTCGAAGGTGTACTGGTACAGCATCGCGACGGTGAAGCGCCACGTCGCGCTCGGCCCGCACCAGTTCGACATCACGAAGGCGGCGCCGGGCGTGCAGCAGCTGGTGCTGCAGACCAGCGAGACGCCGTACGACACCGGCCCCAAGCTCCAGGTCCTGGCCACGTTCGAGCTGGTGCAGCCGGCGACGTTCGCCGAGTCCCACCCGACCCCACACCCGCAGGTCTGCACCTGATCAGCCCGGCCGCCCTGGCGCAGGCGGCGCCTGCCCACGCATCCCCAGGGCCGGCACCACGGCGACGAGCGTGACGATGCCGGCCACCAGGAACAACCCGCCGAGGATGGCCGCCCCCTGGTCGGCCGCCCAGCGCTCCAGCGCGTCGACCACCAGCCCGTCCGCCAGCGGGCGTCCCCGGAGGGCGACCGGAAGCACGCTGTCCCGGTACGCCTGGTCCTGGATGGCGCGACTCAGCGACTCGATCCTGTCGGACCCGAAGGCGGTGAGCACCGCCAGGCCGACCGCCATCCCCAGCATCCTGGCCACGGTGACGGCACCCGCGGCCACGCCGAACGCCGACCTCCCGGCCGCCTCCACCGCCGCGATCGATCGGGGAGAGACCGTCAGCCCGAAGCCGAGGCCGAACACCCCGAGCAGCGCGGCGAACTCGCCAAGCCCCGTCAGCCGGGTGACGGTGCCGAGCGCCGCCATGGCGGCACCCGAAAGCACCAGGCCGGCCAGGCTGATCCGCACGATACCGGCTCGCCGCATCACCAGCCCCGATGTGAGCGCGCCGACCGCCATCGCCGCCGCCAGGGCGCCGAGCGCCACCCGCTCGTCCGGCGGACCCCCGTAGAGGACGCGGTCCACGAAGACCGCGCCGCCGATCAGCGCGGTCGCCAGGGCATAGCCGGTCAGCGCGCTCACCGCCACGGCGCCGCCCAGGACCGGCTCCAGGTAGCGGCGCGGATCCAGGAGCGCGTCGCGCGTCACCGCCCCGAGCGCGAACGCCCCGGACAGCGCGATCACCGACCCGACCGCGAGCACCGCCTCCCCCGCCTGGCCGCCCGGGGCGTCCGACGCGCCGGCCCACGTCAGCGCGAGCAGGGAACCTGCGAGCCCGAGGGTGAAGAGCCCCAGGACCGGCAGCCGCAGCGGGGTGTGCACCCGCGGCGCATCCCAGGCGGGAGCGGCGGCCCAGGCGTACAGCATCGCCAGGAGCGCGACGGGCACGTCGACGTAGAAGACCCACCGCCACGCGGGCGTGACGATCGCGATCAGCCAGCCCGGCAGGCCGGCCGCCTCGAGCGCGGGGCGCAGGTCGCCGGTGCCCAGGATCGCGGCCCCCACGAACGGCCCGGCCGCCATGCCGAGGAAGGTGAGCGCGCCGATCACACCGAGCGCGCGCGCCCTGGCCGGGCCCTCGAACAGATGGCTCGCCCCGGACGTCGCGAGCGGGACGAGCGCGCCGCCCCCCAGCCCCTGCAGGACGCGCGTCGCGATCAAGGTGTCGAGCGACTGGGCGGTGCCACTCAGCGCCGACCCGATCGCGAAGACGGCCAGCGAGAGCAGGTAGGGTCCGATCACGCCGAAGCGGTCGGCGAGCCGCCCCGCCAGCGGCATGGTCGCGACGTACGCGACCAGGTAGCCGTTGACGATCCACGACGCCTGGCGCAGCCGGGTCCAGTCGGCGAGGCTGGTCACGATGCTCGGCAGGGCCGTGGCGGTGATCATCAGTTCGAGGCCCGCGAGGAACACGCCGGCCCCCAGCGCGGCGAGCAGCGCGAGGCGGGGCAGGCGGCTCATGGGGGCATGATGGCACCCGTCCGCGACGCGGCGGTCAGCTCACGAGGTAGCGTTCGAGCGGGGACCAGACGCTGTTGGCGTTGGCCTGGGTCGGGACGGCCATGGCGCGCACGGACCAGGCTCCCGCGGTCGGGAACGTGACGGCGAGGGTGGCGCGGCCCGAGGCGTCGGCGGTCACCGTGACGGCCCGCTGCAGGACCCAGGTGCGGCCCACGAGGCGGGTCACGCGATAGAGCACCCGGCCCGCCGGCAGGTCGGTCCGGGAGGGGCGCACCAGGGTGGTGAAGGTGACCGTCGCGCCCCGGGCGAGCGGACGCACCGGGCCGCGGTTGTCGGGCCGCAGCAGCGCCAGCTGGCGCACCAGCACCCGCTGGACCGCGCTGGTCGCCGGGCCCAGGTCCGGCGCCCCGTCGAACACCGCGCGGACGTAGAGGTTCGTGGCCGGACGGAACGCCAGGCTCACGGCTCCGGTGGCATCCGTGACCAGGCTGGCAGCCGTGGTCCAGGTCTGCCCGTCGACCGAGCTCTGGATCAGGACCGGCCGCCCGGCGACGCCTCCCGCGCCGGAGGGCGCAGCCAGCCGCGCCGCGAGCGCGACGGTGGCGCCCCAGGTGACGACGGGAGCCGGCACGTCGAGCGAGAGGGTGGCCGGCGCGGCGGCCACGACCAGCGGGGCCGAGGTCGCGGCGGCCAGGCCGGAGGCGCTCGCGACCAGCACATAGCCCGAGCCCGGCACGGCAATGGTGCAGCCGTCCCACGTGGCGACCCCCGCGACGGCCGTCGTGGTCAGCCCCCCGGGGCAGCTCAGGGAGGCACCGCCGGGGGACGTGGCGAGGGCGAGCGTCACCAGCGCGTCGCTGCCCGGCCCGCTGGTCAACGGCGTGCCGGAGGCGTCCACCACCGTCACAACCGGCGCCACCGCGAAGGGGGCCCCGGCCGTACCGTCCGGCGGCTGGGCGGTGAAGCGAAGCGCGGCGGAGCCGGCCGCCCCCACGATCTGGGCACCCGGGTCGTAGTAGGTCTGGAGGATCATCGCGGCGGCCAGTCCCGCATCCGCGCAGTGCATCGCGCTCAGCTGGTAGAGGTGCCAGCCGTCGGCGTTGGCGCCGCAGGCGACGCTGCTGCCCGCGGTGTAGTGCGTGGCGAACAGGTTGCCGGACTTGAGCACGCTGATCCCCCACGTGGCGTCGACCGCGCTGACTTCGGATGCCGAGGGCGTCTTCGCCTCGGGCCAGTAGACCTGGTCGATCGAGGAGTCGACCACGTCGTAGCACGACCCGTCGGCCGCGGTTCCGCCGCGCCAGATCATCGCGCGGTACCAGGCGTACTCCTTCACCGCGACCGCGCCCGCCTTCAGAGCCTCGGCCGGATCGGAGGGGCCCCATTCCGCGGCCATCACCACGGTCACGTAGTCGTGGAACGGCACCACCTGGACGGTGCCCGCCGCCGGACCCACCGTGCGCAGCACCCGGATCGTCGTGGGGGGGACGCTGTCGCTGGTCCAGCCGGTGCAAGCCGACGCGGCACGCACGGGCGCCGGGCCAGTTGTTCCGGCAGGTGTCCCGGCGGGAATCCCCGCCAGCGCCGCGAACGCCACCAGGCCGGCGGCCAGGGCACCAGCGCGGCGCGCGAGTCGAGCGGTCCCCCGGGCGGAAGCGGGGGTGGGTCGGTGCATGGCGGCGATCCTCCTCGGGGGCATCCGTGCGCACCATGTGCCCTGGCGCCCCGCCGCGTCAAGTCGGAGCGCCGTGAGCTTCGGAGCGCCGTGAGCGTGGAACATGCCCTGTCACGCTCACACGCAGGTCCGCCTCGGTCCGGCGGCCGCCTCAGCCGCGTCTCCCAGCGGCGGCCGGTGGCGGGCACCGTGCCCGAGCGGCCCGGCGGGGGGAACCCGGGCGGCCGGCGCCGGGGCGCGCGTCCCGATCGGCTACGCCCCGGCCTCGTCCACCTCGGCCCCCGGTGGTCGAGCGTCTCCGAAGACCGCTCGTGACCCTGCCGTCACCCGTGCCGGCGATCGGGTGGCGAGCGCCGAACCCAGGATCACGAGCCCGAACCCGACGCCCATCGCGACGGTGAACGGTTCCTTCAGCACCGCGACACCGAGCAGCGCCGCCACGGCCGGGTTGACGTAGGTGATCACGGTGGCCCGAACCGGGCCCATCTCCTCGATGAGCGCCGCGAACAGCAGGAACGCGGCCGCCGTGCACACGACGCCCAGGATGACGATGGCTCCCAGCACGCCCGCACCCGGCAGCACGGCCGGCCACTGGACGGCGGCGATCGGCGCGTACACCAGCGCGCAGAGCGAGAGCGAGAGCGCCATCACCCCCAGCGATGGCAGGCCGCCCAGCCGGCGAGCCAGGATGGCCGGCCCGGCGGCGTAGCCCACGACTACCAGCGCGATCTCCAGCAATGCGGGCCTGTTCGTCGCATCGATGTTGACGCCCACGATCGCCGCGACTCCGGCCAGCCCCACCAGCAGCCCGAGCAGACCGCCGCCGCCCACGCGATCCCGACCCCGGGTCGCCACAGCGATGATGGTTCCGACCAGCGGCACCCCCGCCACCAGGAGGCCGGCGAGCGAGCTCGCGAGGCGCTGCTCGGCGGACCCCAGGAGCACCCACGGCACGCCGATCTCGACCGCGGCAAAGGCGACCACCCAGCGCCAGCGCGCCGCCACCGGCCGGAGTTCGCCGCGCAGGAGCGCGATCGGAAGCAGGATCAGGGCCGCGATCGTCGTGCGAGCGAAGACCAGCGTCGCCGGCGAGATCTCGGCGACCGCGACCCGGATGAACAGGTACGGAATGCCCCAGATCAGCGACATCAGGCCGAAGAGCAAGATCGCGCGCCGCGTCACGCCGGCACCCGCGGGACGGGAACGCGAGCGTCCGGCACCTCTGCGACCTTCACGGTCCGATCTTCGCAGACTTCGCACTCACGCATCCAGAGCGATGGCCCGGAACAGCGGGAGACGGCTACCTGGCGGAGGCAACCTGATCAGGAGGGAGCTGATCGCGGCGGCGGGGCGACCTGGGCGGCGAAGTGGCGGGCAAGCTCCGTTCGGGCGCGCAGGTCGAGCTTGCGATAGACCTTCGCCAGGTGGAACTTCCTTGCGAGCTCGAACGGCGTCGTCGTCCGCTCGTGCCCACGCGCGCGTCGCTGCCGTCGGAATGGGGGTGACAATGAGGCCCGGTACGAGATCCTCCACGTGTTCGTCATCATCTTCCCGCTTTCCGCCGATAGCGAGTCACCTGGCCCGGTCCGCCGAGCTGCTCCGCGAGGTCGCGCTTCCGGAGGTCGCGGAGGACGCGTCTGATATTCGGGGCGGCGAGCCCGGTGGCCTCGACGAGATCGTCGATCGCCTGTCCCGAGTCCCGGAGGGCGCTCCAGACGCGTACAGCCGTCCGGCCGGTGACCGGCGTCCGCGGCCTGCGCTCGTGACGGCGGAGGATGACCGTGAACCGGATCCCCTCGTCGACATACCTCGCTTCGGGAAAGTGCGCGTCGTGGAGCGCAGCGGTCACGATCGGGATCCCGGTTGCGAGGGCCTCGACGACCCGGTTGCCATCGTCGGGAGAGCGGACGTACTGGCAGATGGTCAGCAGCTGCGCGTTTCGCGGGGAGCTCACCGCCTCCGCGCCGAGCCGGTCCACCGTGATGCCGAAGAGGCCGCCCGGGTTGATGATGACCAGGCGATCGGGAAGGTGGCGGACCTCGATCGCGAGCCCCGAAGACCAGTCTGCCAGGTCGCGATGTACCAGGGCGTTGCCGATCAACTCGCGGAACGCCTCGAGCGGGTACTCGGGCCGATCCCGGACGTCCCCGTCCGAGGAGCTCACGATCGCCGAGGAGAAGATCCTGCGCGCCCAGCTCATGGCGCCCGCCAGCAACGCGGGGATCGGCCCGCTCAGAATCGTGACGTCGGCGGCCCGGACGCCGTCGGGCGACGGCGTGGTGAATCGCGAGGCGAGCTGGATCACGTAGCGGGGGAGCCATTGCTGCGGATGGATGCCGAGAGCGAGCAGACCAGCCATCGTCAGCTCGCCCGAACGCGATACGATCCCTGCCCGCCGGAGCAGCTCGCTCTCGTCGGTGAACCGCCCCAGCCCCACCGGGTCACGCTCCCTGGCGGTTCGGATCCACTCGGATCGCAGTTGCGGGTCGAGGTCCTCGACGGAGGTCCCCGGGACTGGCTCCCGGTCGAACCGTGGGGTCCTCCGCTGGAGCATGAAGGCCTGTTCCTCGAGGGCTGACAGCTCGTAGTCGCCGTCGTAGCCCCGGAGATAGGCACGACCGGTGGCGGCGACGCGGCATGGCTTGGCTGACGGATCGCACTCCGCGACTCGCGCGACGATCACCGGCTCACCGTCGACCGTCCCTTCCTCGATCGAGAGGTGCACCGGCGGCGTATACGCCCGCGCCTTGCTGGCGAGTCCCTGCTTGAGCGCTTGGGGATCGCCGAGCTTGACTGGTGTGAAGCCGGTTCGCTCGTCGAGCCCGAGGATGACGAGGCCTCCACCCGGGAGATTGGCGAGCGCGCTCAGGGACTCCGTGAGAGACTGCGGCAGACCGGCCGCGGCCGACTTCACCTCGATGGCAGTCCCGTCGCCACCCGAGGCCCGCAGGCGATTCACGAGGTCGGTAACGTCCGGCATGTGGCCCGAAATATAACACCTTTCCCGCAAATGTAATAGTCGCGAGCGTTACATTTCCCTGCGGCCTCTCTCCCGCCCGACCACTCGGACTCGGCCATCAGCCGAAGGGGAGATCCGGGACCGGGGGAGCATGAGGAGCCCGACAACCAGTCCGGCGACCACTCACCGCACACGAAGGCGAAGACATCCGATCACGCGAAGCCGGACCCGCTCGATCTCGGATGGGAGATACGGCCCGAGCGCTGCGATGACCGCGAGTGGCCTGACCTCCACTGGCACTGGCGCTGGCGCGACACTTGACGCCGAGTGCTAGTATCAGCAGGATTTTATATAAAGTCCTGCTCGCGTGAGGCCCCCAGACGCCCTCCCCCGCCCGCATCCGATCGACCATCGCGACCATCGCCGCGGCGCCCGAGGACCTGCGCGAGCTGCGCGCCTTCTACAAGGCCCTGGCCGATGTCACCCGCCTGCGCATCGTGCGGCGGCTCGCCGAGGCGCCGGCCACGGTCACCGACCTGGTGGAGCTGGTCGACCTGTCGCAGCCGCTCGTCTCCTGGCACCTGCGCACGCTCCGTGCGGCCGGACTGGTCGAGACGAGGCGGGTCGGGCGCGAGGTGATCTGCTCGCTCCGGCACGACGCGTTCGAGCGGTTCGAGCGGCGGCAGGAGGAGCTCTTCGCCCCCGTAACCACCACCGCGGTCGTCTCGTGACCGAGCATTCGCTGGTGCCCCCGTCGGCCAGGGCCCGGATCAAGGCGCTGGCCGTTCCGCTCGCGCTGGCGCTGGGGCGTGCGGGCCTCACGCCCAACGGGCTGACCGTGATCGGCTTCGCCGGCGTGTGCGGGGCGGGCGGTCTGGCCGCAACCGGCCAATGGGTGAGCGCCGGCATCGTCAGCCTGCTGTTCGCGGCCTTCGACATGCTCGACGGCGGCCTCGCGCGCGCGACGGGCCGGGTCTCCCGGTTCGGGGCGTTCCTCGACAGCACGCTGGATCGCGCCGGAGAAGGCGTGCTGTACGCCGGTATCGTGGCCGGCACCGCATCGGTGGCCGATCGAGCGATCCCGGCCCTCGCCGGGATCGCCATGATCGCGGCGTTCCTGGTGAGCTACACCCGGGCCAGGGCCGAGGGGCTCGGCTTCGGGGGCGACGTCGGCGTGGCGCCGAGGGCGGAACGCGTCGTCATCATGGGTCTGGGCCTCATCGCGACCGGCCTGGCCGGAGGCATGACCGCGCCGGTCGGAGCCGGCGGCCTGCTGGCGCTTCCCGGCGGGGCCGCGCTCGTCCTGCACAGTGGCCAGCCGTGGCTGGCGGCGACCCTCGGAATCCTGTTCATCCTGAGCACGATCACGGTGCTCCAGCGGATCTGGCATGTACGCGCGCAGGCGCGCCAAGCGGAGGAGTAGGCACAGGTGGACGACACCACGAAGCTGACACCGGCGTCCCCGGAGGGGAACGGCAACGGCCACGCATCCCGGGCCAAGCGCAAGGACGGGAAGATCCGCGTCGCGATCATCGGCGTGGGCAACTGCGCCAGCAGCCTGGTCCAGGGCCGCTACTACTACGAGAACGCGGAACCTGGCGACTTCATCCCCGGGATCATGCACGTCGACCTGGGCGGCTACCACATCCGGGACATCGAGTTCGTTGCGGCCTTCGACATCGACAAGAACAAGGTCGGCAAGGACCTGTCCGAGGCGATCTACGCCAAACCCAACAACACGTACGTCTTCCAGCAGGTCCCCAGCCTGGGCGTGCCGGTCGAGCGCGGCATGACCCACGACGGGCTGGGCAAGTACCTGAGCCAGATCATCGAGAAGGCGCCCGGCCCCACCGCCGACATCACCGGCATCCTGCGGGAGCGCGACGTCGACGTCGTCATCAACTACCTCCCGGTCGGCTCCGAGGAAGCCACGAAGTGGTACGTCGAGCAGGCGCTGAACGCGGGCGTGGCGGTCGTCAACTGCATCCCCGTCTTCATCGGCCGCGAGCCGTACTGGCAGCGCCGATTCGCCGAGGCGGGCCTGCCGATCATCGGCGATGACATCAAGAGCCAGGTTGGCGCCACCATCAGCCACCGTGTCCTGACCCGCCTCTTCATGGACCGCGGCGTCAAGCTGGATCGGACCTACCAGCTGAACTTCGGCGGGAACACGGACTTCCTCAACATGCTCGAGCGCGAGCGGCTCGAGTCCAAGAAGATCTCCAAGACCAACGCGGTCACGTCCATGCTCGACTACGACCTCGATCCCGACGACATCCACGTGGGGCCCTCGGACCACGTGCCCTGGCTCCAGGACCGCAAGTGGTGCTACATCCGGATGGAAGGCACCACCTTCGGCGACGTCCCGCTCAATGCCGAGCTGAAGCTCGAGGTGTGGGACAGCCCGAACAGCGCCGGCGTCGTGATCGACGCGGTGCGCTGCCTGAAGCTCGGCCTCGACCGGGGCCTGAGCGGCACGCTCGTCGCGCCGTCCTCGTACTTCATGAAGAGCCCGCCGATCCAGGTCCACGACGACATCGCGCACCAGCGGGTCGAGGCCTTCATCGCGGGCACGGACACCGAGGTGCTGCACGGCGACGAGCCGGCACAGCCGAAGCGCCCGACCCGGAAGCTGTCGAGCCC
>JAJYJR010000769.1 GCA_021789355.1 Chloroflexota bacterium
GACCCGAAGTGAGGTCTTGCATCCGCATTGCCCGGCCCGGCGGACGGCCGCTCATGGGGGCGGGCCTGGTGCCGAAGGTGGGTCTCGAACCCACACGCCGCTCGCGCGGCAGCGGAGTTTAAGGGGCCCTCAGACCGTCCGGGAACGTCCGTTGACGTGCCCTCCACGCACGAACCGAACGGCCGTTCAGGTCCTCAGACCGGGTCTGTGCGGGCGTGAAGCTGCCAGCGAAGCTGCCAGTTCCCTCCCCGGCCTTCCGGGGGCGGCTTCGTACCCTCCCGGGGCGTGATGACACGCTATCGTGCATCGCGCATCCCAGGCCGTTGATTGGAGGCGAGATCATGCGGAGCGAGAGGGTGGAGGGCCTGGTCAAGGCCGTGTACGGCGTCGTTCACGTGCAACTGGCGGGCCACGAGCGGAAGTTCACGGTACGCGCCGCCGATGTCCCCGCCGCCGCCGCAGGCGACCTCGTTGCCGCCATCTTCGAGGATGGGCATTGCGCGCGCCTGCTCGTCGCCGACTTGAGGGCGGGCACAGAGACGCCGATCGAGGTCGGCGGCGAGCTCTGAGGCCCGCGCGGCACCCGTCCCGAAAGGGCAACCCCGGCGCGGCGCCTGAACCGTGCGGCGAGAGCCCCGGCTCGGGCCGCGCCAGAAGGAGGTCCTTGTGGGGCACCGCCGCACAGCGTTCTGCCCGGCGACGGGAGAGCGACATCGGTGGTGGCACACCTGGGCATCCCGGCAGTCCTTCCTCTACCGGCTGTCCTGCGCCCTGGCGTGCTTCGCCACCTCGCGCTTGATGCGGATGCGCCACAGCCGGGGGGAGTTCGTCGCGAGCGTGTAGTGGACCGGGAACCCGAGCCGTTCGCTCAGGTAACGATTCGCGACGACCGCGGCCCGATGCGACCACCACAACCCGCGGGCTGCAGCGCCCGCGAACGCCAGCGCCAGCCCGAGCAGAATGGCCGTGCCGAGGGGCCCGTCCCGTGTCTGTGCCCACACGTCGGCTAGCACGATCGCCAGGGCGAGAAGGAAGGACACGAGGAGCCACAAGTTGGCCCGCGCGTTCAGGCTCGCTGCCTGCCGGCCGATCACCGGCTCGAACAGCCGCGTGGCAGGCCCGAGTAGCCGGGCGGATGGGTCTCGCACGTCAGAAGCCTGTCACGGCGCCGCACAGGGCGCAACGAGGACCGTAGGCGGTCCAGTCGCCCGTGTCGGGAGGAAGGGCGACGTGAACGACGACGAAACGATGCTCGAGCGGCTGAGCGCCGAGGGTCCCGCGCCGGAGCTTGCCGACCGGCTCGCCCTGTTCGGCCAGTTCGTGGGCTCCTGGGATATCGAGGGGCAGACCGTGGGTGCCGGCGCGGCCGAGCGTCGTTTGGTCGGCGAATGGCACTTCGGTTGGGTGTTGGAGGGGCGTGGCATCCAGGACGTGCTCATCGTGCGCGCGGTGGACCAACGCAAGGACGAGCGGCCGGCGGGGGTCGGCATCGGTAGCACGCTCCGCGTCTACGACCCGCAACAGGATACCTGGTGGGTCAGCTGGATGGGACCGTCGGACGGGGAGTTCAGCACGCTGCTCGCGCGGATAGTGGACGATCGGATCGTCCTCGAAGGGCAGTGGACCATCGGGAGGCAGTGGAACCTCGGCGAGGGCCGGGTTCGTCGAGGACCTTGCGCCTGCGGATGGCGCGCTCGTCGGCGGCAAGGCGCCCGCGAACCGCCCGACCGATCTCTTCCGGGTCCTGGCGCTGCTCCTCCGTCAACCTCTCCCACACGCGCTCGACACCCGACTGCCACTCATCACCGGACAGATCCGCTCGTCGGCGTCTCGCCTCAACCAACGCGCGACCGACAGCGACCGCAGTTCTGGGCGGGGACAGCTGCGCTGCGAGCTGACGTTCCCACCGGTTCGAGTCCCGGACGTAGTACGCAACGAACATGTAGGACGGCTGGGTGGGTCCGATGATCCACGCGATGGACGGCCTGTCGAGGCCGGCTCGACGCGCATCCTCCATTAACTCGGGCGGCCACCAACCCGCTGGCGGCTTCTTCAGCCCGGAGATGATGAGATCGACGTCGCCTCGCTGATGGCCGTAGTCACGCTGCAATCCGGTGACGTCGTTGTCGGGCGTGCTCATCCGGAGCTTTCCGCCTGCCGGGCGAGGGCGCGATCCATCGCATCCGCCGCCTCGCGGCGCAGCTCGGGCACGACGGCCGCGTAGATGTTCGCCGTGATGACGATGGTGGAATGGCCCAAGAGGTCCGACACGACGCGAAGCGGCACGCCAGCCGTCAGTAGCGCCGTGGCGGCACTGTGCCGGAGGGCGTGAAACGGCACGGATGGCAGCCCGGCGCCCTTGAGCAGCGCGTGAAACTCGCGGGTCACGTTGTAGCCGTGGAGAGGTCGGCCCACGGCATCCGTGAATACCAGCCCGTCCCGGTCCTGCCAGGCATTCCCGGCGGCCTCTCGGGCGTTGTCCTGCCGGTCCTGCTCGGCTCGGAAGGCGACGACCGCGACTTCCGGAAGGTTGACAGTCCGGCGGCTCCGGGGCGTCTTCGGCTCGGCCAGCTCCCACCCGTCGAAGGACCGGGCCAGCGAGCGGCGCACGGTTAGGGTGGGCGGCTCGGCGAGGCGCACGTCCGACCAGCTCAGTCCCAACAGCTCGCCCTGCCGGAGTCCAGTAGTCGCGGCCACCATGACCAGCGGGCCGAACGGATGGCCGCGGGCGGCGTCGAGCAGGCGGCGGAGGTCGGCCGTATCGAGGTAGTCGCGTCCCGCGCGCAGCTCTCGGCTCGCCACGCGGGGCGGACGCGCGAGGGCGGCGACGTTGCGGGCCACCAGCCCGTCCCGGAGGGCGTCCGCGAGCGCACGTCGGAGGATGACGCGGGCGCCGGCCGCGGTCGTGGGCGACTTGCCGGCCCGCACCATCCCCGTAGTCATCCGCTCGACATCGGCCGGAACCAGACGGGCCAGGCGGACCGCGCCAAGCGCCGGGACGATGTAGGACCGGATGTACTGCTCGCGCTGGCGCCAGGATGACGGGCGAACCTGCGAGCGCCCCTGTTCGAGCCAGCCGGTCAGAAACTCGGCCGTGGACGTGCCGGTCGGAAGCGCGCCCGATGCGGCGTCCCTCTTGAGTTCGTCGAGTCGACGGACCACCGCCGCGCGGGTCCGGCCGGAGGCGTAGCGGCGCACCTGTCGGCCGGTGCGCGGGTCCGAGACGAGCAGCGATGCGCGCCAGCGGCCCTCAGTCGTCTCATAGACGGCCCCCTCGCCCGGGCTCCGG
>JAJYJR010000770.1 GCA_021789355.1 Chloroflexota bacterium
GCAGGATCGCCACGACCAGCAGGGCAGTCACAAGCACGTCGGCGGGCATGTCCAGAGTCCAACGCGCGCAGGTGAGTCCTGGCTGAGTGGGACCTAACGAAGTCGTGAGAGACGGACGCCAGGGATTCGGCTGGCGATCTGGCAGCCAGCTCGGGCGCGCCGAAGCATGCGCTCTCAGCGGCTTCTCAGTCCTGTGCCAGCCGCTGCTCAGATCGGGTGGCTACGCTCGGCCGCCGACACCGCCGGCTTCCCGGCCGGCTGAAGTATACGATCCGCGCCCTCAGCGGCCGGACTCTCGCGTCCCGCCACGGAGGAAGCCTGGTGCGAGTCACTCCGCCCCCTCCGCCTGAGCGTTTCGTCCTGATGGCGATCGCCACACTCGTGGCGGTTTGCCGCCGTCGTTCTGGCGCCGTGGAATGCCGCCCCTTCGCGCGCCAGGCCGCCGGCCGCCTGCGCCCCGGTTCCCTCCTCGCTCATCCGGCCGCTGGTCCTCCATCCGGAGGCACCGTCGACCCCGGCCGCGACCGCGGACCGCCCGGACATGCTGGAGCACCGATCCACCGCGGATCCACCGCGGTCCACCGGCGCTGACGCTCCGCGATCCATACTGCCCGCGGACGCCATACGATCCACGCCGCCCGCGGCCGCCCCCGCGCGACGCGAGGCGCCGATCCCTCCGCGCGGCCCGACACAAATCGTCCAGGCCGGCGACACCCTCTGGTCGATCGCGGCCGCGCGCCGCGCCAACCTCGGCCTGATCCTCCGGTGGAACCCTGACGCGAATCCGCGGCGTCTCCTGATGCGCGGCAGGCGCGAGCGGGAGTCCTGCGCCGGCGTTCCTCCGCCCAGGCGCCAGAGCTCGCGCGGGATCTCGACGCGCCGCCGGAGTCGGAGGCAGATCTCATTGAGATAGCCGACGAGCTCGTCGGCGGGCCGGTACTGTTCACTGCCCGGCGGCGCGTCCCGACGCTGGTGATCGCCTCGCGCATCCGCGCCGCCAGGATCTCCAGCGCGTCGGGAAGGCGCCCGACCGGATCGTAGGGGGCCGGCGGGCGGGCTGGCCGGCGCGGCTGGGTGGATGGCAGGGGCCGCACCGTGTGGACGGGGCGGCCGAGTACGGGGGGTTCGCTGTCAACGCCGCCCGAAACCTGAGCAGGAATCGCCGGCTGAAACCTGAGCAGGTCAACGTTCCTTCTCGGCCGTCAGCACCTCCTCCCGCTTGCCCCGCAGGCGGTAGGACTCGCCCTTGAGGACCAGCACTTCGGCGTGGTGGACGAGCCGATCGACCATCGCCGCCACGGCCACCGGATCGCCGAAGATCTCGGCCCAGGCGGAGAACGTCTTGTTCGAGCTCACGATCAGCGAGCGGCGCTCGTAGCGGGAGCTGATGAGGGCGAAGAAGAGGGCCGCGGCCTCGGGGTCGAAGGGGATGTAGCCCACCTCGTCGACGATGAGGAGCGGGACGCGGGTGAGCCGCTCCAGCTCCTCGTCGAGCCGTCCGGCGCGCTTGGCGGCCCCCAGGCGGTTCACCCACTGGTGCGCCGTGGCAAAGGCCACCCGATGGCCCCGCCGCGCGGCCTGGACGCCGAGGGCGATCGAGAGGTGCGTCTTGCCGGTGCCCGGCGGTCCCAGGAACACGACGTTCTGCGCCTCGGCGAGGAAGTCGAGCTGGGCGAGGTGGCTGATCGTCGTGCGGCTCACCGAGGTCTGGACGGTGAAGTCGAAGTCGTCGAGCGTCTTGACCGCCGGGAAGCGCGCCGCCTTGACGCGCGCCTGCCCGCCGTGGCCATCCCGCGCGCTGATCTCCTCGGCGAGCACCGCGGCCAGATACGCCTCGTAGTCCCAGCCCTCCTCGCGGGCGCGCGCCGCGAGGCGGCCCGAGACGCTCCTGATCCGCGGCGCCTTCAAGGCGCGGGACAGGTAGGCGAGTTCGGACGCCGGCGTGCTCATGCCGGCACCTCGAAGAGCGCGTCGTAACGGGCGAGATCGACCGGCGGCAGGTCGGGATCGCCGTCGTGGAGCCGGTCGCGGGCCTCTCGTGCGAGGCGGATGGCCCGCCCGTGCGCGGGGTCCAGGACGACGTCGGCGGGCACGAAGCTGCGCCGATGGCGGGCGATCTGCGTGCCCTCGCAGGTGAGCCGAACCTCGCTCGGGCTGACGTGGGCGCCGACCCGCCGCCCGGCGAACGCGGGCGGCACCGAGTAGTCGACCGAGAGGACGCGCACGAAGGCGTCCGCCCCGGCCCGGGCCTCGAGGTGCAGGTCGGTGTCGGGTCGCGGGTCGGGCAGGGACGCGAGAAACCCGCGCTCCACCGCGTGGCGCTGGGCGACCGTTGCACCGAGCCGGCGAACATACCGGCGGGCGGCGACATCGCTCGCCCAGGCGTCGTGCTGGTCCTGGAGGTCTTCGAGGTCGGTGAAGGTGCGGAGGGGCAGGAAGCTCGTCTCGGCGTACTCGATCGTCCGCTCGGCCTGACCCTTCGACGTCGGTCGCGCCGGGCGCAGGACGACGGGTTTCGTGCGCAGCGCACCGAGCAGGCCCGCGACCTCGGGATGGAGCCGGGCGCGGGCACCGGTTCCCGACGCGACGACCGAGGCGTCGTTGTCGAAGACGAGCTTCTCGGGCACGCCGCCCAGGCGCTCGAGACAGCCCAGGAGCGCGGGCCGCAGGTCACCGGTCGTCCGTGACAGGGTGAAGGTGATCGCGTGGGCCGCCGAGAACGGCAGGGTGGTGACGAGACCGAACGCCTCGCGCGTCTGGCCCCGTCCCACCGGGATCCGGGCGCCGGTGTGCCACCAGTCGACCTGCCCGATCTCGGCCGGGCGATAGGAGGTGCGCTGGTATGCCCGGGCGGCGAGGAACGCTGGCCGGACCCGGGCGAGGTGCTCCTTGAGGATGGTGATCCCGCCCCGGTATCCCTCCACGCGCAGACGCTCGCGGATGACGGTCGCGCGCACGCTCGCATCCTGCGCCAGGAGCTCGGCGATGCGATCGGCGAAGGGGTCGAGCTGCGAGCCCTGGGGCGTCCGGGCGTAGTGGGGCGGGGTAGGCAGCCCGAGCAGCCGATCGACGGTGTTGCGGCTCATCCCCAGGCGTCGGGCGATCGCCGCCTTGGATGCACCCTCCCGATGAAAGAGCCGATGGACCTCGGCCCAGTCTTCCACCTGATGCACTCCTTCTCCCCTCGCCGCAAGCTCCTGCTTGCGCGAGGGTGCCAGTCGCTCTGGTCAGGGGTGCTCAGATTTCGACCGGCGGAAAGTGCTCAGTCTTGGCCCGGCGTCGACAT
>JAJYJR010000771.1 GCA_021789355.1 Chloroflexota bacterium
CCGTGATCTCCATGCACCCACCTGCGACCTGACCGCGTGCCAACCTGCCAGAGCCTACCGATCCCTCACAAAACCCCACATCGGACCGGAGGTACTGGTGGTCACGAGCGATCGTCCCACCGGTGGTGCCGCACCCGCGCAGCCGCGCCGGCCCCCCGGGGGGGGGCCGCCCCCGGGCGAGCCGCCGGCGATCGGCCGCGCATCAGCGCGGGCGCGTCACCCGGACGTACAGCGCGGTTGCCGCGGCGGTGAGCACGCCCAGCACCACCACGCCGATGAGTGCCAGGACGGGCTGGCCCACGAAGCTGGGGGGCGTGCCACTGGTCCTGGTGTCCCCGGCACCGATCCCCGCCGGCGACGGCGACGCGGCGAGCGCGGGAGCGGCGACCAGCGCGAGGAGCGCGACGGCAAGCAGCAGGCATCCGGCGCCCAGGAGGATCGCGGCCTGCGCCGCCCGCGTCCGGTCGGCCCCGCCGAGGACCCGCATCGCATCGGGCAGGTCGAGCGTGCAGACCACGAGGGGGCGACCCGCGCCCGCGGTCAGCATCGGCCGTCCGTCCGCGTCGAGTGCCGGGACGCCGGCCACGTAGGCGTGCTCGACCGCTGAGACCTGCTCGATCAGCAGGCGCACCGGTCGGTCCGGCGGCGTACCGGCAGGGACCTGGTCGGGCACCTCGCTCGCGACGCCCCGCGATTCGCGCGGCATCACCACCAGGCCCTCGTCGAGGGCGGCAAGGTCGACACCGATGCGCGCCCCGCGGCCCGCGACCCCGAACGGGACGGCCAGGCGCCGGTCCTCGATGGCCTCCCATCCCGACCGCGTGCCGAGCTGCACGCGCCGGCGGCGGTAGACCAGCGGCCGCTCGTGCTCGTCGGGGAATTCCTCCTCGCTGGAGATTCGCCCGTGCACCCGGACGTAGGCGCGGCGGCCCTCCCGGGCGGCCTCCGCCGCCTCCTCGAGCGTCACCTCCGGAGCGGCACGCAGGATCCGGCCGACGCGATAGCCGCCGCCGAAGCCGCGCAGGACGAGTGCGCCGAGGACCAGGGACAGCGCGCCGGAGGCGGCGAGGACGAGGGCGATCACGTCGGGCGATGCTAGCACCCGGCCCGCGACGGCCGCCGCGGGCCATACCGGGACGGGAGGGCACCGGGGCCCGGGCAGCAAAGGGCCCGAAGGAACCTCCGCGAACTCACGTGGGCGTTGATGTCATCGCCGCCGTTAGTGATCGCTCCTGACCCCTTCGGGCTGTTTCAACGCTAGCCATCGCCCCCGTCCGGGTCAACCGGGTTGTCCACCTTCGAGCGCACTTCACGCGCACTTATCCACCGCTCATCCACCGCTGCATCGCCGCTGCATCGCCGCTTCGTCGCCGATTCCGGCCGCCGCGGAGTCAGAGCGCGCGCCCCGTCTGGGGATCGAACGCCGCGAGCTGGCCCCCGTAGCTGGTCAGTACGAGCCGCCCGCCGATCAGCTCCGCCCCCGCCACCACGTCGGAGTGCGCCAGTCGCCAGGCAACGGATCCGTCGGCCTCCACGGCGACCGTGTCGATCTCGCTCTGGACCAGCACGTGGCCGATGCGGGAGCTGCCGAGGATGTCGATGATCGGCGCGCCGCTCTCCCGGGACCACCGGAGGTCTCCGGTGCGGGCGTCGAGCCCATAGCTGCGGAAGCCGAACTTGGCCACCAGGAGGCCCGGCGTGTCCCAGAAGAACGCCGTGGGCCCGTCGAAGATCGGCGACGCGAACCGCGCCGTCCAGGCGCCCGCCGGCCCCTCGACGCGCATCTCCGCCCGGCACAGGCGATCGGGATGGGGCGACACGAGCGGGCCGTGGTCGTCGAGCCGGCCGCCCGCCTCGGACAGCGCGAAGACGTCGGCGGCGCGCCCGGTGCCGGCCCAGCGGAAGCGGACCGAGAGCCCGCCGGGGTATCGGACGGTCGAGCGGTGTGCCTCGGCCTCGCTCACGCGCCGCCGGCGGACCCCGTCGCCCGGGCCGCCTGCTCGCCGGCGGGTCCGGCCTGTACCTCGCGCGCGATCTCCGCGGCGATCGGCGCGACCGTCGCGTTGGAGAGCATCCGCAGCGTTGCCGGAGAGACGGCAAACACCGCGTTCTGCGTTCCGGCCGCCGCCCAGACGGTCTCGTGCCGTCCGAGGCCCGGGTCCATCACCACGCGGATCGGGCGCCGGTGGCCGAACGGCGGGATGCCGCCGATGACGTACCCGGTCAGGTCGTTTGCCTCACGCGCGGTGGCCCGCCGGATGGCGGGTTCGCCCACCACGGCCGCGAGCCGGGCGACGTCCACCCGGTCCGGCCCCGCGACGAGCACGATGAACGGCTCCACGGCCTCCTCGCGAGGCGCCACGAAGACCAGGCTCTTGACGATCTGGCCGAGTTCGGCGCCCACGGCACGTGCCGCGTCCTCCGCGGTGTGCGTGCTGTCCGGGAACGTGACGATCTCGATGGTCACGCCCTTGCGGGCTGCGGCGTCGAGAACGCGCTGCGACGGTGGGGCCAGGGGATCGGGCACGGCGGCGAGTCTATCACCGGTACGGTCCGGGCCCGCGCTGTCAGAATGCAGCGATGCGATTGCTGCGGCGGGGAAGGCCGCCACGTGACGTCCTGCGTTCGATGGCCGAGCGCCGGGTCTGGGCGTTCGACTGGGACGGCACGCTCATCGATTCCATCGGGCGGACGAAGGCCACCTACCGGGAGATCTTCCGGGAGCTCGGCCTGCCCTTCGACGACGCGCTCTTCCACAAGCACTATGCGCCCGACTGGCGGCGCATGTACCAGAGCCTGGGGATCCCCGAGACGCTGTGGCCGCAGATCGACCGCCGCTGGGTGGAGATCTTCGAGACCGAGGTGTCCGCCCTGGTCCCCGGCGCGGCCGAGGCGCTGGAGTGGCTGCGTGCCGACGGGCGCCGGGTCGCGCTGGTCACGGCGGGCCACCGGGAGCGGCTCGAACTCGAGCTCAGGGCGACCGGGCTGTCGGGCGTGTTCGAGACCATGGTCTACGGCAACGAGGTCCCGCACCAGAAGCCCGATCCTGCGCCCCTCCTGATGGCCTCGCGCTACCTGCGGGTCGCCCCGGCCGACATGGTGCTGGTCGCCGATGCCGCCGACGACATGCTGATGGCGAAGCGGGCCGGCGCCCTCCCGCTGGGGGTGCTCACCGGGGCCGCGCAGGCGCGCAGCCTGAAGGCCGGCGGCGCCCGCTGGGTCGCACGGGACGTGGCGGCCGTCGTGACGCCGCTGCGGGGCGTCCAGTAGTAGCATCACGGCA